>JARRKS010000054.1:6082-11763 GCA_037387865.1 Flavobacteriaceae bacterium | reverse complement strand
TGTTTTGGTTTTACCTATACTTCTTTCAGTATCTCCAGGATGCGGTCCGTGAGGAATTCCAGCCGGATGCAATGATATATGTCCTTCTTTAACATCGTTTCTACTCATAAAATCTCCATCTACATAATATAAAACCTCATCGCTGTCTATATTACTATGATTGTATGGTGCTGGTATGCTTTGTGGATGATAATCGTACAAACGAGGCACAAAACTACAAACAACAAATGCATCTGTTTCAAAAGTTTGATGCACCGGTGGTGGTTGATGAATACGACCTGTTATTGGTTCAAAATCATGAATTGAAAACGCATATGGATAATTGTAGCCATCATAACCAACCACATCAAAAGGATGTGAAGCATATACCATTTCTATAATATCACCTTGCTTTTTGACTTTAATTAAAAAATCTCCTTTTTCATTATACGTTTCTAATTCTTCTGGTCTTCTTATATCGCGTTCGCAAAACGGTGAATGCTCTAAAAGTTGCCCAAACCAATTTCTATATCGTTTTGGTGTATATATTGGTCTGCGAGATTCAACAATAAATAGTCTATTGTCTTCTGAATCGAAATCTAATTTGTAAATAATTCCACGAGGTACAAGCAAATAGTCACCATATTTAAAATCGAGATTACCCAACATCGTTCTTAATTTCCCAGTTCCTTTATGGATGAAAATTAATTCGTCTGCATCAGTGTTTTTATAAAAATATTCTGAAGTTGAATGCTTTGGTGCAGAAAGAATAATGCTGCAATCACTATTGGTTAAAACTGTTTTTCGGCTTTCTAAATAATCGTTTTCAGGTTTTATTTGAAAGCCTTTAAATCTATATGATTTTATATTATTCTTTTTCGATATTTTTGGTGCGACGCTATATTGATTTTTTATTTCCTTTACCTGTGTAGGTCGTTGCTCATGGTAGCTATTTGTTGACATACCATCAAAACCTATGGTGCCAAATAACTGCTCACTATACAGACTACCATCTGGTTTTCTAAATTGTGTATGTCTCTTATGAGGAATTTTTCCTAATTTATGATAAAAAGGCATTGTTCAAATTTTAAAAGTTAAAAAATATAAGCTAAAAGCATTTAGGCTTTTATACTTTTTAAATTACATAAAGATACAATAATGCCAACTCATTCAGGATTTCTCTTGATGAGGAAGTGGAGTAGTAATAATAAATCTGCCCAAAACAGTTTCATCTGTGACCTATTTATTGTTTTTTAATTTGCCAGATGTAATTCGATTTAATATGGATTATCTCCAGAAAAAACCTAATTACATTCATTTCATAATAACACAAATATCGTGAAAATTTATGAATAAATCATTTAAGGTTTTATTAAATTATTAAAACCAAAACCCTAGATTAAAAAACCAAATGTTTTCTTTCAATTCTGGAGACCACGTGTATTTAGCTTCAACAGGGCCGAGAAAAGTTTCAATTGAATAGCCTAAAGCATATCCTGTATATTCAGGGTTAAAAAACCAATCTCCAGACTCAAATAAATTGTCTTTTATATTAGCAAAATTACCTGCCAAACTAATATGGTGCTTTTTAAAAATTTGGTAGTCTAAATTTAATGTTGCTTTTACAAAACTATTTCCTGAAATAGTTATAAAATCATATCCGTAGAACGATTTAAAATTATTAATAAAATCGTTACCATATCCGCCTAATACAAAATCTAAATACGGTGTGGAATTGTTGCCAATTTTAAAGCCTCCTTCTGTAGTGATAGTTGCTGTTAAATGTTTTGAAAAACTTTGTGCATACCCAATTTTTGCTTGTGCAATTGAATATTCTGAAAAAGTATCATTATAATCTGAAGAATACAGATACAAATGAAAGTCTCCATCAAACAAAAAACCTTCATTTGGGAAATGTTTATTATCAAAAGTGTCAAATTTAATTGCACCATATACACTAAAATAATCACTGTTCTCAAAAACTTTCTCTTCTTCATTTAAATCATCAATAATGGTTTCAGAATTTATTTTTAAACGTTTCAATTCTGCACCAAGTATTAAAGCAAAATCTTTTCTGAATAATGTCTGCAAATAAAATTGATTAGTGAAATCTGACAATTCTGTATCTATTTTATTAACACCAAGATCTTCTGCTTCTTCTGGTGTTAATAATACTTCAGCATTTACATTTCTATTAAATTGATTAAATCTTGATTTTAATCCTATGCTCCAATAAAACCCCTTGTCAATAAAGTATTCAAAATTATATCTAATGTTATCTCCTAAAATTAAATCCAGAGACATGACATCATTTTTAACAAGCAACTTCTTCTTTGTGAAATTAACTAGTAAAGCACTTTTATAGAGTTCATCATAATGAAGTCCGAATTTTACAAAAGTATCTTCGGTTGCTTCTTGAACAGAAGCATATAAATTGTATCCTTCATCATATTGAGTTGGCTTAAGTTCATATCTAAAACTATCAAAATTATTGGTTGCAACAAGGTTATTAATACCTTCGTTAAAAGCATTATAACTAATCTTTTCATCAGGTTTAATTTTCAATTTCCCCAAAATATATGCTCGGGTATAATTATTATTACCACCAATTTCAATGTTATTAATCTGTAAACTATCTTGAGGCGTTATCCTAATAGGTGTGCTCTTCTTTTTTGATTGCATTAATGCAAGATCTTTAAGTTGATTTGCTAAACTTTTACCTGCTTGCTCGCCTCTTCTTATAATCTCTTTTCCTTGATCAAAAGACACTACTGTAAAATCCTTTATATCTGGTTTTATATAGACATCTGTTTTTTTAGATTTCTCTTTCATGTCTTTAACCGTTCTAAAATTATTGATTTGAAGCAAAATATCTGTTGCAGCAGATAAGTTATATCTATCTCGTAAGTCATCTTGCACATCAACTCCAATAATTATATCGACATCTTTTTGTTTGAGCTCATCTATCGGATAGTTGTTTACAACACCTCCATCAATTAATACTTTATCACCTATAGTAACTGGTTGAAATAAAGAAGGAAGTGCACCACTAGCCATAACAGCTTGAGCTAAATTCCCCTTTTCTAAAACAACTTGTTCTCCTGTTTCTATATTTGTTGCAATACAGAAAAATGGGATGGGTAAATCTTTAAAGTCCTTGACGTCTCCTACATGAAGTGTTATTTTTGAAAGCAAATTGTATGCATTTTGACCATTGGATAAAGCCGAAGGTAATTTAAGTTTAAATTTTTCTAAAGGTAGCGTGATGGCATATTTCTCAGAATTCTCCTTTTCATAAAAGGTTTTTGCCGCTCTTGGTAAATAATCACTTAATATCTCATCAAAATTTACTCTTTTAAAAAGCGAATCTATTTGTTTGCCTGAATACCCTGAAGCGTAAAGTGAGCCTATAATTGCTCCCATACTAGTACCAGCGACATAATCTACACGTAACCCTAAACTATCAATCACTTTAAGAGTTCCTATATGAGCTAATCCTTTTGCGCCTCCACCACTCAATACTAGACCTACTTTAAGGTCATTCTCATGAACGGTTTCTTGCGAGAAAGAACAAGTGCATATAAGAATTAATATGAAAAATAGTTTATATCTCATTTATCGTTATAATAATTATAAATAATTTCGGCTTTAGATTTACCAATTACGGATTCAAGCTCTTTAATACTTAACTTGTTTAGACGCTTTACAGACTTAAAATGTTTCAATAATGTTACAATTGTTTTTTCACCAATGCCTGGAATAGTTTCTAACTCTGTATTTAACGCACTTTTACTTCGCTTATTTCTATGGTGTTCTACACCAAAACGATGCGCTTCATTTCTTAATTGTTGAATTATTTTCAATGTTTCACTTTTCTTGTCTAAATATAAAGGAATTGGATCGTCTGGGTAAAATAATTCTTCTAAACGTTTAGCAATTCCGATAATAGCAATTTTTTCTCGTAAATTTAGTTTATCTATACTTTTTAATGCAGAAGATAATTGTCCTTTACCACCATCTATAATTATAAGTTGAGGTAAGTCTTGCTCTTCATCTAGCAAACGTTTGTAGCGTCTGTAAACCACTTCTTCCATTGAAGCAAAATCATCTGGGCCTTCAACAGTTTTGATATTAAAATGTCTGTAATCTTTTTTGCTAGGTTTCCCATTTTTAAAAACCACACAGGCAGCAACTGGATTTGTACCTTGAATATTTGAATTATCAAAACACTCTATATGTCTAGGTTCCTCAGATAAACGTAAATCGGTTTTCATTTGAGCCATAATTCTATTGGCGTGCCTATCTGGATCTGTAATTTTTATTTGTTTAAAGCGTTCCATTCTATAATACTTGGCATTTCTTAAAGACAGGTCTAAAATGTGCTTTTTATCACCAAGTTTTGGAACTGTTATTTTAATATTTTCTCCTAGATTCATTTTAAAAGGAACATAAATCTCTTTTGAGTTTGAATTAAATCTTTGTCGTAATTCTATAACTGCCAGTTCTAATAATTCTTCATCACTTTCGGCTAATTTCTTTTTAATTTCTAGAGTATGTGACCTAATAATAGAGCCATAAGAAAGTTGTAGAAAATTGATATATCCATAGCTTTCATCACTAACAATAGTAAAAACATCTACATTGCTAATTTTTGGGTTTACAATGGTAGACTTTGCCTGATAATTTTCCAGAACTTCAATTTTCTCTTTAATTTTTTGTGCTTCTTCAAAATGCATGTCTGAAGCGAGTTGTTTCATTTGTTTTTTAAACTGTGACAGAGAATCTTTAAAGTTTCCTTTTAAAATTTCACGGATGGCCGTAACATTCTCATGATACTCTTTTTCAGTTTCCAAACCTTCACAGGGTCCTTTACAGTTTCCTAAATGATACTCCAAACAAACTTTATACTTGCCTGCATTTATTTTGCTTTCCGAAAGATCATAATTACAAGTACGTAACTGGTATAAGCCTTTAATTAGTTCTAATAAAGTTGATACTGTTTTAATACTCGTGTATGGCCCAAAGTATTCGCTACCATCTTTAAAAACTCTTCGTGTTGAAAACACTCTTGGGAAACGTTCGTTTTTAATGCAAATCCAAGGATAAGACTTATCATCCTTAAGCATAACATTATACCTCGGCTGGTGTTTTTTAATCAGATTGTTTTCAAGTAGAAGTGCATCAGTTTCTGTTTCTACAACAATATGCTTAATGGTTGCTATTTTTTTAAATTTTTAGCCTTGCCAACGTATAAAATTGTACCCTTATCATCAAAATATTGATACACTCCTGGTGCATTTGGCAATGTCTTTAGCTGTATTTTTAAGGGTGAGTTGCTCATCGATTCAAAAGTAACATTTCAAAATTAAAGGTTATTTTATATCTTCAATAATTTAGATTAAAAAAGATGGCTTTTCAATTATCTTTATTATTACTTTTGCGCGCTTTCAAAATATAACATGAACAAACAAATTATTGGTAGAATTGATATTGTAAGTTTTCCTGAATTAGGTCTTTTTAATATTGATGTAAAAGTAGATACAGGAGCATACACATCTGCTATTCATTGTTCTGAAATTGTAGAAAAAAAGAATGTGTTATTTTGTACTTTCTTTAGCGAAGGACATTCTAATTTTAATAATAAAACCGTAAAATTTACAAATTACTCCAGCACAGATGTTAAAAGCAGTAATGGTTTTAAA
>JARRKS010000054.1:0-6046 GCA_037387865.1 Flavobacteriaceae bacterium | reverse complement strand
AAAACATATAAAATTAACTTAACTTTAAGTACTCGAGACGATATGAAATTTCCAGTGCTTATTGGCAGACAATTTTTGAGAGATAAATTTTTAGTAGATGTTAATCAAAAATACGTGTCGTTTAACCATAACCTCTTAACTAAAAATTTGGTTAAAAATTTAAGTTCTCAAACAAAGCAATCAAAACAAATTTCTGTTGAATCCAAAAACATTATAAGCCTAAACTAATGAATATTGTTATTCTTTCCAGAAATGCAAATTTGTATTCAACAAAACGCCTTGTTGAAGAAGGCGAAAAACGGAATCATCTTGTAGAAGTTATAGATCCTTTAAAATGTGATATAATTATTGAAAAAGAAAAACCTACCATATATTACAAAGATCGCTATCTTGATTATGTTGATGCCATCATTCCGCGAATTGGTGCTACTGTTACATTTTATGGCTGTGCTGTAGTAAGACAATTTGAAATGATGAACATATTCACTACTGTAACATCTGATGCTATTGTACGATCCAGAGACAAATTAAGAAGCTTGCAAAGATTAAGTAAAGCAGGTATAGGAATGCCCAAAACAGTTTTTACAAATTATTCTCGTGACGTAGAAGAAGTTATAGAGCATGTAGGCGGGACACCAGTAATTATAAAACTTCTTGAAGGCACACAAGGACTTGGTGTAGTCCTCGCAGAGACAAAAAATGCTGCTGAATCTGTACTTGAAGCCTTTAATGGCTTGCAAGCAAGAGTTATAGTTCAAGAATTTATTAAAGAAGCTAAAGGTGCCGATTTAAGGGCTTTGGTCGTTGACGGACATGTTGTTGGTGCAATGAAGCGACAAGGTAAAGAAGGTGAATTTCGTTCTAATTTACATAGAGGTGGTTCTGCTGAAATCGTTAAGCTTAATGAGGCTGAACTAAAATTGGCTATGAAGGCTTCTAGAGCATTAAAACTTCCTGTTTGTGGTGTAGATATGCTGCAATCTTCAAGAGGACCGTTACTGTTGGAAGTAAATTCAACGCCAGGACTTGAAGGCATTGAAAGTGCAACCGGAAAAAATATAGCCAGAGCTATCATAACATTTATTGAAAGAAATCGAAACTAATGACCTATAAGCAACGCAAAACAATAACTGTTTTAGGAAAGCAAATTAGCCTGGGTGAAAGTTGTGAATTGAGTTTTGGTGTTGCCAATTTACATACCTCTTCAAGTGTTGATGTGCCTGTACTTATAGAGCGTTCAAAAAAACCTGGTCCCGTTGTATTGTTTACTGCCGGAATTCATGGCGATGAAGTCAATGGTGTAGAAATTGTAAGACAAATCATTGCCAAAGGTATTAATAAACCTAAATGTGGTACCATTATTTGCATTCCGGTCATTAATGTTTTTGGATTTATAAATTTAAACCGAGAATTTCCAGATGGAAGAGATTTAAACAGGGTTTTCCCAGGATCAAAACATGGTTCTTTAGCAAGTAGAGTGGCTTACAAATTAATACATGAAATAGTACAAGATGTAGATGTTATTTTGGATTTTCATACAGGCAGTGCTGGTAGATTTAATGCGCCTCAAATTAGAATAGTTAAGAATAACTCAAATCTCGACAAACTTGCCAAAATATTTAATGCGCCTTTTATTCTCTATTCTAAAGATATCAAGAAGTCATTTAGAAATACATGCAATAAATTAGAAAAATACATGTTGCTTTTTGAGGGCGGTAAGTCTTTTCATATAGATAAAACGGTGACTAATACTGGTGTTAATGGAGCTAAGCGCGTATTGAATCATTTAGGAATGCTATCTACAAAATTTAAAGTATCAAAACCTAAAAAAACACCTGTTTCTCTATTAGATAGTAGATGGCAAAGAGCCAATTTTTCTGGAATGTTTAAAGCTTCAATCGCTATAAATTCTAAAGTGGTAAAAGGTGATATTCTTGGAAATATTACCGACCCATACGGAAAGTTTAATCATTTTGTAAAAGCTTCACATTCTGGATATATTATCAATGTTAACGAATCTCCTATTGTTTATCAAGGCGATGCGCTTTTCCATATTTCAACTAAATTTAAATAACTTTATTATAGTGACTAAAGCTGAAATCAGAAAAAAATATAAAGCGCTTCGAAATAAGTTGTCTCAAATACAGGTTGATGATTTAAGTTTAGAAATTGCCAACTCTACTTTAAAGCTCCCTATTTGGGAATATTCATATTATCACGTCTTTTTAACTATTGAAGATAAAAAAGAAATAAACACTAATTATATATTAAGCATTTTGTCTGGAAAGGACAAAAATACAGTGGTTTCAAAAAGTGATGCATCAACCGGTCTAATGACCAATTTTCTTCTTACAGATAATACTAAACTTAAAAAAAGCGCTTTTAATGTTCCTGAACCTGTTGATGGTATTGAAATAGATAACAATAAGATTGAAGTGGTCTTTATTCCGCTTTTGGGCTTTGATAATCACGGTAACCGAGTAGGTTACGGCAAAGGATTTTATGATAGATTTTTAGCTTCTTGCAAACCTGAAACTGTAAAAATAGGCTTGTCCTTTTTTGAAGCTGAAGACACCATCATTGATATTTCTAGTCAAGATGAAAAACTTGATTACTGTGTTACGCCAAACAAAATATATAAGTTTTAGTTTTTATTGCAGTTTTCGCAATAGGTATTTCTTAAGTATTCATCTTCCAAAAGCTGGAATGTCACTCCGCCTTCTCCAAAAGGATTGAATAACTTACAATAACGCTCCTGATTCATATTAAAAGCATTAAGCATAATTGTTCTATATTCTGTAGTATTGGTAAGCTTTCTGTTAATTATTGTAAGATTTAAGTAATAAAATAATAAATCTTCACCTACCTCAATAGTGTTTACTTTGTTTTCTAATAATTTAACCGACAAATCAGTATTTGCATAATAACTAAAGAATTGTGCTAAACTTAAATAGTCAAAATCCGATAATGGAAATTTAGAATAGTTATTATTGATAAAAGCTACAGAAATATCTTTGTTTTTATAATCCCTTTTACGCATGTCATTCTCTGCTTTGATAATATGGTAATTTACCATCATTCTTGAGATAAGAGCATTATCAACTTTATAGTTTTTAAGCGCTGATATTTGGTTTTTTAATGCTGTTTCATCAATGTCAATGGCTTTGTGTCTCCAAAGTTTAATCTTTAATGCAACAATATTATACTTGACCTTCATGTTTCTTGGGACTAACTTTTCAAGTTCTAACAATTCATCATAAACTATCAATGCTTGCAGTCCGTCTGCTAAATACTTGTAAGAGTAATTTTTGTTTAACAAACTTGCATATTTAGCTTGTTGAGGAATATTCATCTTTCTTAAAATTTCTGGTGCTGTTTGGTAACCTTTCATTTTTTCAAAAATTGAATTCTGAATTTCATTTGCTACATCCAATTTTTCGCTTTGTACAGCAGAATTAAAGTTATTTACTAATTGCTCTGTTGACATATCTTTATACTTGTCTTTTCTCTCAAGCTCTAATTGCACAACGGCTTTTCTATGGTCTTTTAATATGTGTTCAAGCTCTTGGGAAATCGAACCAACTAATCTTGCTTTTATTTCGCTCTTACTTAAGGTTTCAAAATTTTTATATTGAGTGTTCTTGATATCATTTAAAAATTCGACCCAATTTTCTGATGATGAAATATGTGTTTTAATGGTTGGTTTTTGAAACTTTTGTAATGCTTTAGCTATACTATTTGCTCTTTGTTGTTGCAGTTCAATATTTCGCTCTAAAGTCCCTTCGACAGAAGAGTAAGCTTTGATATCAATTGATTTTATATTGAAATCTGTTAATCTTAAGGAATCATAAAGCGGCTTAATATCCTCTTGGGAGTATTGAGATTTATTCTTTTTAAAAGGAATAATAAATTTCAAGGATTTTGTCTTGATGGTAAACCCTTCATCATTTATGGGTTTTATCTTTCTTGCATTGTAGGTCAATGAATCTAAATACATTCCCATATCCAGAAGATCCCAAGGGTACGCTTCAAGATCATAAACAACATAATATTGACAAAGACTTTGGTGGCTTAAAAATAAAATGTTGAATTCCAATTCATCATTCAAGAACCCTTCTGGGATTCTTCCAACTAAAACTCTATACCTATCTCCAACTTTCTTTATTCTACTTTTTAAGTCTTGCGCATAAACAGGTTCTAAAAGAAACCCTTTAATTTGGGTGTCAATAATAGCTTCTAAATTACAATTATATCGATCTTTTGGAACAATATCTATTGCTAATCCATCATCATTAGAAGTAAATAAACTTTTAAACCAATTTTCGTCATTTGTCTGAAAAAACAAGCTTGCATTTTCTCTTACAATTGAAAAACGAACCTCTCTAGGTCTTTGAAGAAATGCCTGATTAAATTTTTGACATATTTGATTTCTTTCACTTCCAAGAAATTTTATGCCGTGAAGATTTTGTGATTGAAAAGTATAACACGTAAAAAGTAAGGTAATAAATAAGGCTATCTTGTGAAGCTTCATTTTTTATTTCGGATTAATAATCTGAAATATATTAATTTATATTTAGTCTGACCTATGAATTATTTAGAAAACGCTCTTTTGTTAAAAACAATAAGTAAAATAAAACCAGTACTTATGGCAACATCTGCTACATTGAAAACAGGTTCAAAAAAAGTAAAGTAATCTCCACCAAGAAAAGGTAACCACTCTGGTAAATACCCCTTCCAAATTGGAAAGTATAACATATCTACTACACTACCATGCAGTAAAGTATCATAACCTCCTTCTTTTGGTAAAAAATTAGCAACCTCACCATAACTGTCACTAAAAAGTATACCGTAAAACACAGAATCTAATATATTACCCATAGCGCCAGCAAAAATTAATGCAATAGCAACTATAAGTAATTTGGAATTTTTCTTCTTCACAGAATCATAAAGCCAATATCCTATTCCAATAATAGCTACTATTCTAAAAAGCGTTAAAAGTACTTTCGCGGTTCTATCTGAAATAAAAGACACAAAATCACTTAATTTGGTTCCCCAAGCCATGCCACTATTTTCAACAAAATAGATTTTAAACCAATCGAAAATCCGAATACTTTCTTGAAGTGTAAAATGCGTTTTTATATATATTTTACTTATTTGGTCTATAAGCAAAATGATTATAATAAGTAAAACAGCCTTTTTTAACGACATTTTTTGGTATTCCTTAAAAATAAAAACGCCTCAAAAAAAGAGGCGCTTCTTTTTATTTTAATTTTTTAATTATTGCTGCATATTCTTTGCCTCGATACTCAACGTTGCATGTGGTACAAGTTTTAGGCGTTCTTTATTAATTAATTTACCTGTAACTCTGCAAACACCATAAGTTTTGTTTTCAATTCTAATCAAAGCATTTTTCAGATCACGAATAAACTTTTCCTGACGAATAGCCAATTGAGAATTTGATTCTTTGCTCATTACTTCGCTACCTTCATCAAAGGCTTTAAACGTTGGCGATGTATCATCTGTACCATTATTATGGTCGTTCATATAGGCACTTTTTATCAACTCTAAATCGTGCTGTGCTTTCTTTATTTTCTCTTGAATTAATTCTTTAAATTCTGCTAATTCTTTATCAGAATATCTAATGTTTGTTCCAACTCCCATAATCTTAATGTTTTTTAATAAACAATCTGGTATTTATTTCATCAAATGCAATTTCAATACCATTGTTTACTTTGTCTATAATCTCTATTTCTTCGGTTAGCGTTTCTGTTTTTATATAATCTAAATTATGATTAATAGCATTAACCATATATTCATCCTTCTGTAACTTCACATCAATTCTGTCGGTCACCTCAAATCCAGAATCTTTTCTCAAATTCTGAATTCTATTCACAAGCTCTCTTGCAATACCTTCTCTACGTAATTCATCAGTAATTGTAACATCTAGTGCTACAGTAAGAGTCCCTTCATTTGCAACAAGCCATCCTTCAATGTCTTGTGATGTTATTTCAAAATCGTCGAGCCCTAAAGTAACAATTTTTCCATT
>JARRKS010000053.1:0-8575 GCA_037387865.1 Flavobacteriaceae bacterium | reverse complement strand
ACCACAAAAGCCACATGCTTCACCATCTTTATTTAACATAGGATTTTGACTTGCACAAGTACCAGCAAACTTTCCATCTTTTTTTGCCCATATTTTTATAGCAATACCGGCAAAAGCTAATGCTAAAAGTACTAATGTGATAAGTAGAAGTTTCATCTAAAAATTTTTACAAATGTATTGTTTTTAGGTGAAACTATAAAAAAACAAAAGCCAGATTTTATACTTAAAATCTGGCTTTTACTTATAATACGTTTGACTAATTATTGTTGTTAATAGCAATTTCTGCTACCAAATTATCAAGCGTTGCATTTGTATTACCACCTTTTGGTTCAATAGTAATATTAAGACCTAAAGCATTTTCAGTATATGGGATTACTTTAAGTTGTCTATCAGTTTCGCTTAAAATACCAAGATTAACCATTTTATCTTGAACCTCTGCCCAAATTTGGTAACACTGTTCTTCTGGTAATTGAGGTAATGACACAACATCTATCATAGATGTTTTATCTTTGGCATTAATATATGCAACAGTTTTCAAGTCTTTAGCACGCTCATTACCTTTGATGATATATTTTTCTGTTTCAGGGTTATTAAGTCTTAATAATTGTCTCATAACCTTACTTAACATTTCATTATTTTCATCAATATCACTTCTTAAATCAAAAATTTCATCTACAACAACTTGATTTTCTTTTGATAATTTTTGATTTTGAGTATAGAACATAAAGGATGTTGCAGCAAAAACTAGAGCAGCAACACTAGCAGCGACACCAAATTTATACCACTTTTTATACTTTTTCCCCTCTTGATTTATTGAGATAACAGGTGCTTCATCAAGTTCATCTAAAATATTTTTTAAGATGCTTTTTGGCGCTTCAACAGCATTACTTTTTGCGACAATTTCTAAATTATCTTGAAGTGTGCTGTATGCTTTCTGTACTTCTGTGTACTTTGAAATGTAAGTTTCAACCATTTCTGTTTCTGCAGAAGTAGTTTCACCTAATAGATATTTTTCTAGTAGGTCAGAATTTAAAAATGTAGTTATTTTATCATTCATGACTATTTTTATTCTGGATCATAAATTTTTTTCAATTCACGAAGTCCAATTTTTAATCTCGATTTTATTGTACCAAGCGGAATTTCTAATTCATCACTTGCTTCTTGTTGAGTCATGCCTTCAAAAAACAAGGCATTAATCACAATTTGATACTTCTCATCTAAAGTTGAAAGGTGCTTTTTAATATCTAAAACATCCTGATTCAAACCCTGTGATGTTAATTTATATACGTTAGAAGTCTCAATTTGGACTTCTTTTTTGGTTTTGGTTGATGTAGATCTAACTTTATCTATAGAAGTATTATATGCAATACGATAAATCCAAGTAAATAATTTAGCTTTTTTAGCGTCGTATTTTTTGGCATTTTTCCATATTTTAACAAAGCTTTCTTGAAGGACATCTTGAGCAACATGTTCATCTGTTACAATTTTCAAAATAACACCATAAAGAGCATCCGCATAATACTCATAAAGCAGGGAGATGGCTTTTTTATCAGCTTTGTTTAATAGATAAACTATTTCTTTTTCAATTGGGCTAATCAATTTTAGTAAAGTTTAGTTATAGGTTAAGGCTAAAAGTATTAATTTCTTTTTATATTATAGAATATTTACTTCAACTTCAATAGAGATATTGAATAAACGCAGAATAGTTTTCTGTATTATTTTAGATAACGCTAAAATATCAGAACCTTTAGCATCTCCGTAATTAACCAAAACTAAAGCTTGTTTTTCATGAACACCATAATTTCCAAAGCGTTTGCCTTTAAAGCCTGCTTTTTCTATTAACCAAGCAGCAGGAACCTTAACTTTATTTTCTGAAACAGGATAACTTGGAAGTCCAGGAAAATTATCTGTTAGTTTGTTAAATTGTTCTACACTAATAATAGGGTTCTTAAAAAAACTACCACTATTTCCTAAAACTTTTGGGTCAGGTAGTTTACTTTGTCTAATGGCGATAACAGCATTTGAAACATCTTTAATTGTAGGTTTTTCTATTTCCATAAAATCAAGCTGGTTTTCAATGGCTCCATATTTTGTATTTAATTTGTGCTCATTTTTTGAAAGTTTAAAAATTACACTGGTTATAATAAATTTGCCTTTAGCTTCATTTTTAAAAATAGAATCTCTATAGCCAAAATTGCATTCGTCTTTAGAAAAAGAATGTATCTCACTTGAGAAAATAGATATTGCTTCACAAGAAACAAAAGAATCTTTTAGCTCAACACCGTAGGCGCCAATGTTTTGGATAGGGGCAGTACCAACATTACCTGGAATTAATGATAAATTTTCCAAACCTCCAAAATCTTGGTCTAATGTCCAGAGTACAAATTCGTGCCAGTTTTCTCCAGCATTTGCTTTTACTAAAACAGTATTTTCATTTTCAGAAATTACTGAAACACCCTTTAAATTGACATGTATGACAAGCTCATCAACATTTTTTGTAAGCAACATATTACTACCACCACCTAATATGAATTTATTTTTATGGTCATGTAAAGACAATACTTGTCTTAATTCTTTAGTATTAGCTACTGAAACAAATTGATTGGCACTAACATCTATACCAAAAGTATTGAAAGATTTTAAGGATATGTTTTGCTGTATCTGCACTAATCTTTATAAATTTTTAAAGCCTCTCTCAAGATGTTAACCGCCTTAATCAAACTTTCCTTTTTAAGAACATACGCAATTCTAACTTGATTTAGCCCAACATTTGGTGTAGAATAAAATCCTGCTGCAGGAGCAACCATTACAGTTTCTTTATTAACATCAAAATCTTCAAGTAGCCATTGGGCAAATTTATCTGCATTCTTAACAGGAAGTTCTGCTATACAATAAAAGGCGCCTTTTGGTTTAGCAACCTTTACGCCTTCAATTTTCTGTAATTCTTGTATTAGTGTGTTTCTTCGATCAACATATTCGTCAATAACCGCATCAAAATAGCTTTGAGGAGTTTCTAAAGCTGCTTCACTAGCAATTTGTGCTAAAGTTGGAGGGCTTAATCTTGCTTGAGCAAATTTTAGAGCAGTTTGAATAACTTCCTTATTTCTTGAAACCAAACAACCAATTCTAGCCCCGCACATGCTATAACGTTTTGAAACAGAATCTATCATAATAGCATGCTCTTTCAAACTGTCTTCTTGCATTACAGAGTAATGTAGGTGTCCATCATAGGCGAATTCACGATAAACTTCATCAGCTATTAAAAATAAATTATGCTTTTTAACAATTGAAGCCAGTTTTTGTATTTCTTCTTTTGAATAAAGATAACCAGTTGGATTACCTGGATTACAAATTAAAATAGCTTTTGTTTTATCAGTGATTAAATTTTCAAACTCTTCTATTGGTGGTAAAGCAAAATTATCTTCAATTTTTGAAATAACTGGAACTATATTTACTCCAGAAGCAGTTGAAAAACCATTATAATTAGCGTAAAAAGGCTCTGGAATAATAATTTCATCATTAGCATCCATAATTGTTCCAAAAGCAAACAAAAGCGCTTCGCTTCCTCCTGTAGTAACAATAATATCTTTATGAGTTACAAGAATATCATGACTTTTATAATATTTGGCAATTTTCTGTCTGTATTCGTCTGAACCTTCCGACCTGGTATATGCCAAAATATCAAGTGAGTGAATTTTGACTGCATCCAGAGCTATTTCAGGAGTTTTTATATCCGGTTGACCAATGTTTAGATGATACACAGTCTTTCCTTTTTTGTATGCTTCTTCAGCATAAGGAACAAGCTTTCTAATTGGAGATTCAGGCATTGATGAGCCTTTTTTAGATATTGTTGGCATTTTATAAAGTTAAAAGGCAAAGTTGCGAAAATTATCTTAAAGTTTTTTTAAAAAATAGCTATTAATGTATGTTGCATCATAAAGATTTGTAAATTGATTAAAAGAAATAATAACAGTCTTTATGAGAAAATATCTCTGCTTAACTTTTATATTTTATTGTATTTTCAATTTTGGATTTTCTCAAGATAAGTTTTCGCTTCAAACTAAAAATGGTAAGGATAAAATTAGGTTTCAGTTAATCAATAATCTAATTATTATTCCAGTTGAAATTAATGGTATTGAACTCTCTTTCATATTAGATACAGGTGTAAGTAAACCTTTAATATTTAATTATTTAAATGTCACAGACTCTCTCAAAATAAGAGATACTGAAACGATTTTACTAAAAGGTCTCGGTGGTGGAGAACCAGTTGAAGCTTTAAAATCCAGAAATAATGTTATTAAAATAGGAGAAGCCATAAAGATAAATCAAGAACTGTATGCCATTTTTGATCCTTCATTAAATTTTGCACCAAGGTTAGGAGTGCCAATTCATGGTATTATTGGGTTTGATTTGTTTAAAGATTTTGTTGTTGGAGTGAATTATATTTCAAAGTATATAACTATTACAAACCCTGAAGATTTTATTTACAAGAAATGTAAGAAATGCACTAGTCTTAACTTGTCGTTCTACAATAATAAACCATATGTAAATGGAACAGTAAAAATTGATAATAAACAAATTCCGGTTAAATTACTTATAGATTCTGGAGGTAGTGATGCTTTATGGTTGTTTGAAGATGAAAGTTTAGGAATTATTTCAGGCGACAAATATTTTAATGATTTTCTAGGTCATGGTTTAAGTGGTAGTGTTTATGGTAAGCGTTCAAAAATTGACGAATTCTGGTTAAATGATTTCAGATTTAAAAATGCTAATGTTTCGTTTCCTGACTCAACATCAATACTATATGCTAAACAACACAAAGAGCGCAATGGTAGCGTGGCAGGTAACATATTAAAAAGATTTAGTATTATTTTTGATTATAGCAAGGCAAGAATTACATTAAAAAAGAACGGTAATTTTAAAGACCCTTTCAGTTACAATAAAAGTGGTATTGAGATTGAACATACAGGAGTAAGGTTGGTACAAGAAGCTGATAACAGTTTTGTTGCTGATAGGCTTGTAAGTGTTAGCGATACTGAATCATCTACCAGTATAGTTATAGAAACTAAATATAAATTAGCGTTAAAACCTGCTTTTAGTATTGTTGAATTAAGAAAAGGTTCACCAGCTGAAAGAGCTGGTTTAAAAGTAGGCGATGTTATTTTGACAATTAATGGGAATTCTACACAAAATTTAGATTTACAAGAAGTTGTTCAGATGTTTTATGAAGAAGTTGGTAAAAGAATTAAATTAAGAGTAGACCGAAACGGCATTATTTTATTCTATCAATTTATGTTAGAAAGTGTTTTTAAATAAAAAAGCTCAAACTAAATTTAGTTTGAGCTTTAAACTATCTTGAATATGGTTTTATTGTTCAACCACACTTTTACTTTTCTTTTCCAGAACACTAGATTTGTTAGGATCTATAACTTCACCTTTAATTTTTAAAGCAACAGTTGGTGTATCAGAATTAGAAATAACAGTAATTGTTTTTCTAATTGGCATCACTCTGTTAGTGTCATACTTTACTTGTATTTCTCCAGTCTCACCAGGCATTATTGGCGCATCTGGTTTTTTAGGAACAGTACAACCACAACTTGAACTTACCTTAGTAATTATTAGTGGTGCATCTCCCGTGTTAGTAAACTCAAAAGTTCTAACACCATCAGCTCCTTTTTCAATAGTGCCATAGTCAATTACATCAGTTTTAAACTCTATTTTAGCTACTTTTTCTTGAGCATTTAGTGCAAAACTGATAAGTCCGATAAATAAAATTGTAACTAATTTTTTCATCACTTTATATTTTTAATTATTGCTAACATACTTACTTTTTATCCATTCTACAAAAATATTAGACGTATGGTAAGCTAAAATTTTGTACTGTATCTACCAATTATTCAATAATAATGCCTTTTTTAGGCTTTCACAGAATAAGAAATATAAGTACTTTTGCACATCAAAGTCAAAAACTATTCCAAAGTATGCAGATTCCATCAAAATATGATGCAAGTCAAATAGAAGATAAGTGGTATGATTACTGGATGAAACACGATTATTTTCATGTCACAGGAGTTTTGCATATGGGACATATGTTAAATAATACTATTCAAGATGTATTAGTACGTCGTGCACGTTTATTAGGTAAAAATGCATGTTGGGTACCAGGAACTGACCATGCTTCTATTGCTACAGAAGCTAAAGTTGTTGAAAAGCTGAAGAATGAGGGAATTAATAAATCTGATATTTCACGTGATGAATTTATTGAACATGCATGGCAATGGACACATAAACATGGAGGTATAATCCTTGAGCAACTTAAAAAATTAGGAGCTTCATGTGATTGGAAACGTACAAAGTTCACTTTAGATGATGATTTGTCTGAATCTGTCATTGATGTATTTATAGATTTACATAAAAAAGGACTGATTTATCGCGGATATCGAATGGTAAATTGGGATCCTGTTGCCAAAACAACACTTTCTGATGAAGAAGTAAATCATATAGAGCGTACAGATAAGTTATACTATGTAAAATATCAAATTGAAGGTGAGGATAGTTTTGTAACAATTGCCACTACAAGACCTGAAACCATTTTAGGAGATACTGCTGTGTGTGTAAATCCTAATGATGAACGTTTTAAACATTTAAAAGGGAAAAACGTAATTGTACCAATATGTAACAGGGTACAAGTGAGCGAACTAAAGCTGTAGTAGAACCCAAAATTTCAGCACAATGGTTTTTAAAGATGAAAGATTTGGCAAAACCAGCTTTAGATCATGTTATGAATGACGATATTCAATTTCATCCAGCAAAATTTAAGAACTCATATAGAAACTGGATGGAGAATGTTCGTGATTGGAATATCTCTCGTCAACTGTTTTGGGGACACCAAATTCCAGCATATTACTATGGCGAAGGTGTTAATGATTATGTGGTAGCTAAAACCAAAGAGGAGGCTTTAGAATTAGCTAAACAAGCAACTAAAAACCAACAACTAACAATCAATGATTTAAAACAAGAATCAGATGTGGTAGATACGTGGTTTTCGTCTTGGTTATGGCCAATTTCTGTTTTTGATGGTATAAGACATCCTGATAATGAAGAAATAAGTTATTACTATCCAACAAACGATTTGGTTACAGCACCAGAGATTATGTTCTTTTGGGTAGCTCGAATGATTATTGCTGGTTATGAGTATCGCGACGAATTGCCATTTAAAAATGTGTATTACACAGGTATTGTTCGAGACAAACAAGGACGAAAAATGAGTAAATCTTTGGGGAATTCTCCAGATCCAATTGAATTGATCAAAGAATATGGTGCAGATGGTGTGCGCGTTGGAATGTTAATGTGTTCGCCAGCTGGTAACGATTTACCTTTTGACGAATCACTTTGTGGACAAGGAAAAGCTTTTGCCAACAAAATATGGAATGCCTTTAGATTGATTAATGGTTGGGATGTTGATGAAAGCATAGTACAACCAAATTCCAGTAAAATTGCTTTAGAATGGTATGAAGCTAAATTTCAACAGACATTATTGACTATTGAAGACCATTTTAGTAAATTCAGATTGTCTGATGCGTTGATGGAAACCTATAAGTTAATCTGGAACGATTTTGCATCCTGGTTATTGGAGATTGTAAAACCAGCATACCAGCAACCCATTGATGCTAAAACTTTAAAAAGTGTTATCATTATTTTAGAAAATAATTTAAAGATTCTTCATCCTTTTATGCCATTTATTACAGAAGAAATATGGCAATATATTTCCAAAAGAACTCCAGAGAAAGCTATTATTATTTCTAAATGGCCAGAAGCTAAACCAGTCAACAATAGTTTAATTTCAGAATTTGAATTTGCTCAAGATGTAGTTTCTGGTATTCGCTCAATAAGAAAAGAAAAAAACATTGCGTTTAAAGATGCGATTGCTTTTTCGGTAATTAATAATGAGAAAGCTAATACTACTTTTGATGAGGTTATTACAAAGCTTGGTAATCTAGAAGGCATCAATTATATTAAAGAAGCTATTGATAGTGCTTTAACTTTTAGAGTAAAAAGTAACGAGTATTTTATACCTATGTCTGGAGCTATAGATGTTGAAACCGAAATTAAAAAGTTGACAGAAGAACTTAATTATACTGAAGGCTTTTTAAAGTCTGTACAGAAAAAACTTTCTAACGAGCGCTTTGTAAACAATGCACCAGAACAAGTGGTAGCCAGCGAAAAGAAAAAGGAAGCTGATGCTTTGGCAAAGATTGAAACTTTAAAAGCTAGTTTGGCTAGTTTGGATTAATAAATTTTATTAGAACTTAATAAATTATTTGCTAAAGAGTTGAATTGATTCAGTTTTATTTTTGGAACACAAAGATAATCACAGTCATTTAAGTTTGAATGAACTTCGATGCTATCAATCTCTTTTAAGCCAAATAGCTCATCATTGTTTTTAATGACTCTAAATGTAGAATAATTTAAGCTTGCTAATATATTTAACAACTTATTTTGTCTTTCGTATCTGTCTGGATTCTCCTTTATATTATGAATAGGTAATATTTCTAGTAATATAAATGGATTTTGG
>JARRKS010000052.1:0-6161 GCA_037387865.1 Flavobacteriaceae bacterium | reverse complement strand
ACAAAAAATTATGCTATTGAATTTTTAAGAGTGACACCAAATGAAAATACTGTGAGAATTAACATTCATCTAGAAAAAATAGATGAGTCAAATACCAAAACTCACATTTCTTATTTATATACCATTTTAGCAAGTATTCAGGTAAAAGAAAAAATGTCTCAAATTGAACAGTCATTTTTAGAATCTATGATGTATTGGGAAAAAGCTATAAACCATTATCTTACTAAAAGAAAAGTGTTGAAAAAGGTTAAGGCGTAGAATTAGAAACCTGAAGTAGTTTCCCATTGTAATATTTATTTCCGTTTAGTGAAAATTTAAAAATATATTCTGCCATTTCCAATGCAGATGTTTGGGCCTGATAATCTGGAAAAGCTTCTTTGAGCATTTCTGTTTGTACAGCGCCTAAAGCCAAAACATTAAACGATGGTCCAGTTTCTTTATATTCTTCAGCTAATAATTCAGTTAACGTTATAACAGCTCCTTTACTTGAACTATATGCTGATAAACCTGCAAATTTCATACTGCCTTGAACACCACCCATAGAACTAATATTAACAACATGGCTATCTTTTTTCATAAAAGGAAGTACTACACGTGTTAATTCTGCAACACCAAAAACATTAGTATTATAGACTTTCAAAAAATCATTTAGCTTTGTTTCAGCAAATGGTTTATTGATTAAACTTCCTGCGTTATTGATTAGAATATCAACATGTTTCCATTCAACTTCTATAAAATCTATGACTTTTTGATAATCGTCTTCAACTTCCAGATCAAATGCCAACGAATTAATATTATCAAAATGAAGATTGTTAACAGGTTGAACATTGCGAGATAATGCTAAAACATTATGACCTGCACTGGCAAAAAGATGCACCAATTCAAAACCTATTCCTCTACTTGTTCCCGTAATAATAATATTCTTAACGCTACTCATACATTACAATTTCTTTAGTTGGTGTGTCACACATCTTTTCTATAGCTGGAACTATCTTGTTTATTAAATTCGCCATAAAATCATAATCTAACTTATCGGCTTCATCATCTACATGATGATAATAATCATAATTTGATAAATCACAAGAAGATATACTTTGACATGGTAGTCCAAACTCCACAAAAAAAGCATAGTTATCTGATCGGCTGAACATATTATAACGCTTTGCAATTTCCGATGACCCAATAAATTTATTGTCTAAATATTCATTGATTTTTAATGCCATATTAGAAAGGTCATAACCAGATAAAAATACTACATAATCACGATCAATAAGTGGAACTCCTGTCATTTCAAAATTCAACATACTATATAAATCAATATTTTCACTCTTTAATCGTTTTGCTAAATGATCTGAACCCAATAGTCCTAGCTCTTCGGCTGAAAACAAAACAAACATTATACTTCTTTTGTTTTTCTTTTTTGCTGCAAAATATTTGGCAATTGCCATTACAGAACTTGTTCCAGAAGCATTATCATTAGCACCATTGGCAATGGAGTCATTGTCAACTGGTTTTATATAACCAATATGGTCATAGTGAGCTGAAATAATAACGAATTCATTTTTTAATTTTGGATCTGTGCCTTCAATATATCCAACAATGTTAAAAGCATCCAACTCTTTTGCCTTAAACGGATCGCGATACGTTTCAAAATATGGTTTAACTCCAAAACTTTTAAATTGCAATTCTATATATTCTGCTGCTTTTTCAATACCTATTGATCCCGTTTCGCGTCCAGCTAAATCATCTGAAGAAAGGTAAGAAACAGTTTCTTTAATTTCATCACTTGATATCGTAATAGTTTTTGAGGTTTTACATCCAACTATAAATACTAAAACTAGTGAGATTAGGAAATACTTCATTTTGCTAAATTCTTTGAGCTAAAGATAAAAATCTTATCGAAAAGATACTGAAGATATAAACAAATGAACTAATATGAAATTATATTCTAATGTTAAAATTAACGAAAAATCAAGATTTTTTTCACGACAAGTACTTACTTTACGAAATATCGTAAAAATAAAATTATTTACAACTACTCTAAACTTATTGTGTATCAGTATTTTAATTTATTGGTATAGTATATGTTTTATATTACTAGAATTTATTTTTAAATTTAAAGTTTTAAATTATGAACCAACCATTAAATGCTACAAATAGAGTAGTAAAAAACAATTTTTTAGCTACTTTAGTAAAGTTGCAATCCTTTAAAGCCTTATTTTGGCTTTTCTTTTTTGGATATAGTGTAAGCTCATATTCACAATCATATTCGGTTTCTGGATTAATTAATGATTCTAGTGGTGAAGGAATTCCATATGTAAATGTATTATTAATAAAAGTATCAGATTCTACATTAGTAAAAGGAACTATATCAACAGAGGACGGTACATTTAAAATTGAAAATTCTGATAGTGGGAATTACTTAATTATGAGTAGCTCTGTTGGATATCAAACTGCATATTCCAAACCTTTCGAGTTAACATCCAATTACAATGTAGAAACCTTAATCTTAAAAGAAGGTGAACAGCTTGATGAAGTTGTAGTTCAAGCTACAAAACCGCTATATCAACAAAAAATTGATAGAATGGTAATAAATGTGGAGAACAGTATAGTGTCAGCTGGTGGTTCAGCATTAGAGATTTTAGAACGCTCGCCTGGTGTTTTGGTAAATAGACAAAACAACTCTATTTCAGTTGTTGGTAAGGAAGGTGTAGTTGTAATGATAGATGGTAAAACAAGTTATGTGCCTGTTTCGGCACTTGTCCAAATGCTTGATGGTATGAGTGCAGACAATATAGAATCTATTGAGCTTATTACTACACCTCCATCTAATTTAGATGCAGAAGGTAATGCAGGTTTCATAAATATTGTATTAAAAAAACGTGCTGATTTAGGATTAAATGGTTCATATTCACTTTCCGCTGGTTATGGGAATGCGTTTGTAACTTCAAACAATATCAACTTTAATTACAGAAAAAATAAAATCAATCTTTTTGGTAATTATTCATTTTCTTGGAATGGTACAGATGAAGTATTTGCTTTCTATAAACAATTTGAAGATAACAATTCCAATACCATAACAACAGATACATATAGTGATAGAGATCCAATCCAAAGAAATCATAATATTAGACTTGGTCTAGATTACCAAACCTCTAAAAAAACAATTATGGGCTTTTTGGTAACTGCTTATTCCCAAAAGTGGTCAATGGACGCAGCAAATAACACAATCAATACTGAAAATGGGCTTATTTCCTCTTATGTAGATCTTATAAATGATGAAATTAATCTATGGGAGCATTTTGGAGCTAATTATAATTTTAAGCACAATTTTTCTGAAGATAAATTTATAAGTTTTGATATAGATTATTTGTATTACAAAGATGATAACCCAAATAATTATCACAATACATTTTATGATGAAAATAATGCTTTTGACAGAGAAGAGTTAGCAAGAAGTGGGAAATTAACACCGATAAAAACTTGGGTAGGAAAACTTGATTATAGCACAAAAGTTAATGAGAAAATTAAATTAGAAACAGGAGTAAAAGGTACAACATCAAACTTTCAGAATGATGTTTCTGTTGAAAACAACGACGGTTCTGGTTGGGTAGTTGACCCAACACTAACAAATAAAAGTGATCTTGAAGAAAGCATTCTTGCAGCCTATGGCTCTGCAGATTATAATATTAATGATAGCTGGAGTGCCAAGTTCGGATTAAGATATGAATACACCAGTACAGAATTAAGTACCGATACAGAAGGTACTGTTGTAGATAGACAATATGGTAACTTTTTCCCAAGTGTGTTTTTGAATAAAAAATTTAATGACACCTTAAATATGAACCTATCATACTCCAAACGTATTACAAGACCGACCTTCAATGACATGGCTCCTTTTGTGATTTTTGTAGACCCAACAACGTTCTTTTCTGGGAATCCCTCATTACAACCAGCAATATCTAATTCTTTCAAATATGATATTAATTACAAATCGTATGTTTTTTCTATTCAGTATACTAATGAAGACTCTAGTATTGCCCAATTTCAGGAACGTTATGACGAGGTAAATGATCGATTAATTTTTGAAGCATCTAATCTAGATTATACAAAAACATTTAGTGTTACACTTGGTTTTCCGCTTAAAATAAATGATTGGTGGCGTATGCAAAACAACTTCACTTATATAAATCAGAAAATAAGAGCATTTTATAATGATGAACCTTTAGAAGCAAAACTTGGTAATTTCACTTTAAATACATCAAACTCATTTAAATTCTCTGATACCTTTACTGGCGAGATAACAGCTTTTTATACAAGTGAAGGTTTATTTGGAACAGCAAAATATGATGCCTTTTATCAAGTAAACATTGGCCTTCAAAAAAAGTTTAGTGACAAATGGGGAAGCCTGCGTTTTTCTATAAATGACATTTTTGATTCTTTTGAATTTGCTGGTGGAACAAATATCCCAGAAGAGAATTTAATAACTAGAAATCTTTTTGATTTTAGTGTACCAACATTTACTTTAACTTATTCAAGGAACTTTGGAAATAGTAAATTAAAATCAGCTAGACAAAGAGCAATAGGTTCTGAAGAAGAAAGACAAAGAGTTAACTAAAAATTTGTTAACTTTATGGAAACTTGTAAAATATGCCAATTTATATGGATCGGCATGACCTTCCGAGTGAAATTACTCCAGAGGCTCTTGCCGAATTACATCAAAAAGATTTAGCAATTGAACAGAAGCATGGTTGTCGAGGTTTTACGTATTGGTTAGATCTGGACAAAAAATATGCTTTCTGCCTTATAGAAGCTCCAAATAAAGAGGCTGTTCATAATATGCATCATGAATCTCATGGTGATCTTCCAACAAAAATTATTGAAGTGGAACCAAGTATTGTAGGGTCTTTTCTTGGTAGAATTTCAGATCCAGAAAAAGCAAAAGACACTGAACTAAATATCATAAACGATCCTGCATTTAGGACTATTATGGTCATTGAAACTGGAAACCATCTTAATAGAATAGAAGGCAATCAGTTTAATGTATTTACTCAAAAATTTCACAATAGTGTAACTAAAACTTTAAATCATTTTGAAGGTAGAATTGTAAAACAAGATAATACTAGTTATTTGGTGTCTTTTAAATCTGTTTCCAGTGCAATTTTGTGTGCCATTAAGATTCATTCCAACATCAAATACATAACTCCAAAATTTGAAAAAACTTTTAGAAATATTAAAATTGGCCTGACTGCTGGTGTCCCTGTCTCAAAAGATGATAAACAAATTTTTGAAGAGACAATAACTTTGGCTACTAGAATGTGTGAAGTAGTCAATAATCCTGTTGTGATTACATATGAATTAAAAAACTTATACGAAAGTGAAAATAAAAATGCATATATAGATAAAGACTTGATTCGTGCTTTAAAACCAAACGAACAGGTTTTCTTAACCAAGTTAATGAACTTTATAGAAAAAGGATGGCAAGATGAGTCACTAAATATTGATAAGTTTAGCAATGCTTTAGGTTTTAGTAAATCGCAGCTTAATAGAAAAATGAAATCCCTAACTGGTAAGTCTCCAAATAACTTTATCATGGATTATCGGTTGAACAATGCATTAAAATTACTTCACAATCAAAAGGGGAATATTTCAGAAATAGCATTTGAAACCGGTTTTAATAGTCTAGCCTACTTTTCAAAATGCTTTAAGAAAAAATTCAAAATACTTCCATCAAAATATTTGCAACAGCATATTTATTAGTGTTTTAATACATTTTCTTCAACATGCTTCAAATTTACTAACATTTGAATTAAATGTGAAAATCGGTTCAAAAGTAATAGAGTAGTTTTAGCTTATAATTAATGTTTAACTAACAATCAACCAATTATGAAAACTTTAAAACTATTATTAATCGCAACGATTGCATTTACAACAACCAACATGATGGGACAAGAAAAATCTGCCTCAGATCTTTTAAAAAATGAAATGACCAAGAACGATCAAAATATGTACGTTATTGAAAGAGAAATTCCAGGAGCTGGAGATTTAACTTCAGAGGAATTGAAAGCCATATCACAAACTTCTTGTGGTGTTTTACACGAAATGGGTTCAGATATTAAATGGCTGCATAGCTATGTTACTGGAGATAAAATATATTGTGT
>JARRKS010000051.1:0-12223 GCA_037387865.1 Flavobacteriaceae bacterium | reverse complement strand
TCATTTGTCAAATCATCATTATAAATGTCGAATAAGTTTTCAAGATTATAAAAGGCAATCGTATATATAGATTCTTCATTTAAGTTGTCACCAGAGTTTGTCATACAATAGTATTAATTGTCTTTAAAAATATAAAAATTAAAATGAGTACAATTATGTAACTTTGCACTTTAAAATTATATATGCTAGAAAACAGAGACATAGCTTTAGAAAAAGCAGTTTTGATAGGGTTGATAACCAGGGAGCAAGATCAGGTAAAGGCAAAGGAATATATGGATGAACTTGAGTTTTTAACCTATACAGCTGGTGGTGAAGTATTAAAAAGATTTACGCAAAAGTTAGATATGCCAAATCCAAAAACTTTTATTGGCTCTGGAAAAATGAAAGATGTTCAGCAATTCATAAACGAGAATGATATTGGAACCGCAATTTTTGATGACGAATTATCTCCTGCACAAGAAAGAAACATTAGCAAAATACTTAATTGCAAGGTTCTAGACAGAACCAATTTAATCTTGGATATTTTTGCTCAAAGAGCACAAACAAGTTATGCAAGAACCCAAGTTGAATTGGCTCAATGTGAATACTTGTTGCCAAGACTTAAAGGCATGTGGACTCACCTTGAAAGACAAAAAGGAGGTATAGGCATGCGCGGTCCTGGTGAAACAGAAATAGAAACAGATAGACGTATTGTAAGAGATAAAATAGCATTGCTCAAAGCAAAAATTAAAACTATAGATAAGCAAATGGCTGTTCAACGTGGTAATCGAGGGCAGATGGTTAGAGTTGCTTTGGTAGGTTATACTAATGTTGGAAAATCTACGTTGATGAATGTTATTAGTAAAAGTGAAGTATTTGCCGAAAACAAGTTGTTTGCAACTCTAGACACAACAGTAAGAAAAGTGGTTGTTCAGAATCTTCCTTTTTTGTTGTCTGATACTGTAGGTTTCATCAGAAAACTTCCTACGCAATTGGTAGAGTCTTTTAAAAGTACATTGGATGAAGTTAGGGAAGCTGACCTTTTACTACATGTTGTAGATATTTCGCATCCAAATTTTGAAGAACATATAGATTCTGTAAACAAAATTTTAGTCGAAATAAATAGTTCTGATAAACCTACAATCATGGTATTCAATAAAATTGATGCTTACAATCCAGAACCTTTTGATGAAACGGATTTAGTTGTTGAAAAAACAAAGGCTCATTATACACTTGAAGAATGGAAACGTACCTGGATGGCCAAAATTGGTAGCAACGCATTATTTATTTCAGCATTAAACAAGCAAAACCTTGAAGATTTTAAAAAACGTGTTTATGCTGAAGTAAGGAAAATTCACATTACACGATTTCCATATAACAACTTCTTATATCCAGATTACGAAGAAGAACAATAAAAATTGGCACCTATGTTTCGAGTAACCTCAACAATCTAGTGTGCCATTTTTATGAATATATATTTTGGTTAAAAAGAATAACTTAAACCAAATGTTGTATAAACCTGTAAATCGTTATCTACATTATCAAAATCAGGCTGCGGTTCTGTTCCTGTTGGATCCCAGTTTCCAAAAGCATAATTTAAAGCTTCTTGTTTATTATCTCTTAAACCAATTTCAAATCCTAAACCTATGTTTTTCCATAATTTATAACTTAAACTATTTATCCAAGTCCAGTTTGATAAGTTTGAATCTTTATAACTCATAAAAGCAGATAAGTTAGAATTGAATTTTAATTCACCAAATGATTTGCTGTAATTAGCAACCACTTTTGCACCTAAAGATGAATCGAAAATGGCATCATTATCGGCAAAAACAAAGTTGTAGTTTAATGGGTGCACAACAACTATAAGATTATCAATTGGAGTCCAAGTAATACCAACACCAATATCTAAATAACCAGGATCATTAAAATTATTAATTAATGTAGTACGATATTCAGCAAGGGTAGAAGCTGCTAATGTTTTAGAGAGCTTATAACCAAAAAGAGTAGTAACACTAAATACATCATTTGCTTCTCTAAAACTATCGTCATCATTTGGGTCATCTTTATCATCAAATTTTACCCAGCTCAAATTAATATTTGCAGTATTATACCAGAAATATTTTTCACGATCTAATTTGGCAAATGGGTTTGCAGTAATTGTAATATTGCCAGAAGAATTATTTGGAGACCCTTGTCCATACCAATTATTGAATTCAGAAAAACTAGCACCAATTGTTCCAAAAGCTCCAAACTTCCATCCTGGAAATGTGTCTATTTGCTTTTGTAAATCATCTACTCTTCCTTGAATGGCATCAATTGAATCTTGTTTTACAGCTTTTTCAGCTTTTAAGTCCTCTATAGTTTGTGCTTTTACCGAAACAATTGAGATAAGAAAAGCACAAAAAAGTAATAGTTTTTTCATAATTAAGTTTTAAGAAGGCAAATATAATATATTATTTGTTTTTATAAAGAGGAACTGTAGAACAAGCTTCACCATACATTATTGATTTGGAAATATTTATAAGTTTTGAAATAAGTAATGTATATGCGGTATCTGGAATAGGTTTTTTAGAACAGCCCTTAATAATAATGGGTTTATCTTTAAAAGGTAAAACATCTAAATCTGCTATAATATCTTGAAAAATTAAAGATTCTAAATCTGTTAAGTTGCCTACAACAATTTTATTTGCAAAAGGAGATAAGTTAGAAGCAATAAGCAAGTAAGCCCATGAAGGTATAATGGCATCTGCTGAACAGGTTAAAGCTACATAAGAGCCCTTGTATTGACTCCAATCATGTTGCTTAACATGATTTCTAAAGTCTTTTTCACGAATAACCAATTCTTGAAAAAGCCAGTTTTTTATATCTAAAAGCACACGTTCTCCTTCAGGATAATAATCTTCCAGATCTATAGTTACTAATTTACTATTCGCTACGCGATTTATAATTTCTTCTGCCATAAAAAATTAAAGCATTCCCAATTCTAGTTTTGCTTCTTCACTCATTAAGTCTTGAGACCAAGGTGGATCGAAAGTAATTTCGACTTCAGCACTTTTTACCTCGTTTAACGATTTAATTTTTTCTTCAACTTCCATAGGTAGTGTTTCGGCAACAGGACAGTTTGGAGTGGTTAAGGTCATTAAGATTTTTACATCATAATCTTCGTTGACAAAGACATCATAGATCAATCCCAATTCATAAATGTCTACAGGAATTTCAGGGTCATATATTGTTTTGAGAACCTTTACAATTTTTTCACCCAAAGCATTAGTATCTATAGTTGTTTCCATTTAATTAAGTTGTGTTTGGTATGCTATGGCATACATTTTTAATTGTTTAATCATACTTACAAGACCATTGGCACGAGTTGGTGATAAATGTTCTTTTAATCCTATCTCGTCTATAAAAGACGTTTCTGCATCAATAATATCTTTAGGATGCTGATTTGAAAACACACGAATCAAAATCGCGATAATGCCTTTCGTAATAATAGCATCACTATCTGCAGTGAAGATTATTTTTTCATCTTTCATTTCGGCATGTACCCAAACTTTACTTTGGCATCCTTTTATAATATTAGATTCTGTTTTGTATTGTTCGTCAATTAACGGAAGCGTCTTACCTAAATCTATCATATATTGGTATCTTTCTTCCCAATCATCAAACATTGAAAACTCTTCTATAATATCATTTTGTATGTCTTGTATAGTCACAATCAATTATTTTATACAAAAATACAATAAGTAACCTTGCTATTCAATTTTTTGTGATATAGATAAGATTTCGCTAACAATAGCTTCAATTTCTTTTGGAGGTGTTCCATGATCAAAACTTTGAGTTTGATAATCTTTACCTTGATAAGTAATTTTTAGGTTTGCTATTGCTGCTCCATCATATTGATGTGCTTTTGTTGGTGCTTCTAATTTTGAAAGAGATTTAATATTGATATCTTCAAGTAATGTCATTAATTTTTCCCAATCTGACTTACTACAAGTATGCTTTATTGGTTTTGAGTTCCAGTCTTTTTGAATTGAGACTATGTTATCTGAGACTGTAATCTGCAGAAAAAAACCTCTGGATTGAGCTTTATACTCAATATGATAAGAGTTATCTTGATTTGCTGTTAAAAGAACATTTTCATTGTTGTATAATGTAAGCTCTTCATTTTCCAAAGTAACTTTATTAGTATCTTGAAGAAGTTTTAAAAAATGAGTTTCTATAGTGTTTGCATTACCCATGCAAGCCATTCTGGTAACAGCCATTGAACTTAATGATATGTTATTTCCTTCATTAATATAAGAACCAGAAAAACGATTACATCCAGAAAAACCAGATACTTGATTTTTCTTTCCATCAAATGAAATGGTTAATTTATGATTAGTTGCGTTTTTCCCACTTAACATAGTTATTATATAATTTCCAGATAAACTTTGAATGGTATTCTCTTGTATTGATGTAACTGCATTTGTATTTCCACAAGACTTTAATATAATGGATAAAAATAGAATTATTAAAAGTTTAATATTCATGAATTTTCAATTTCTTATAATTAATATACACAAAAAGAAGGCCAAAAATTAAGCCAACATCATTTGAGCCTTTCTAACACCTTCAACTAATAAGTCAATTTCAGATTTTGTGTTGTAAAACGAAAATGAAGCTCTTACTGTTCCAGGAATATTGAAGTAGTCCATAATAGGTTGAGCACAATGATGACCTGTTCTTACAGCAACTCCCATTTTGTCAAGGATGGTACCAACATCATAAGGATGTATGCCTTTAAGATTAAATGATACAACGGATGTTTTATGTGAAGAAGTTCCATAAATTTTCAAGCCTTCTATTTCTAATAGCTTTTGAGTTGCATATTCAAGCAACTCATTCTCATAGATGGTAATTTCATTAAAACCAATAGAATTTAAATAATCTATAGCAGCACCAAAAGCAATACCACCACAAATATTTGGTGTTCCTGCTTCAAATTTATGAGGTAAATCTGCGTAGGTGGTTTTTTCAAAGGTAACTTCAGCAATCATTTCACCACCACCTTGATAAGGCGGTAATTTTTTAAGCCATGTTTCTTTTCCGAAAAGCATTCCTACTCCTGTAGGACCACACATTTTATGCGCAGAAGCAACATAAAAATCAACATCTAATTTTTGAACATCGGGTTTTATATGTGGACATGCTTGAGCGCCATCAACTAATACAGCAGCACCAACTTGATGCGCTTTTTTTATGATATCTTCTATAGGATTAATAGTTCCCAAGGCATTTGAAATATGATTTACAAAAACCAATTTGGTTTTATCTGAAAGTAGTTTGTTATATTCTGATATAACCAACTCACCTTCCTCATTCATTGGGATGACCTTTAGAATGGCTTTTGTGCGTTCACATAACATTTGCCAAGGCACAATGTTACTATGATGCTCTAAAGCCGAAACAATAATTTCGTCACCTTGTTTTAAAAATGAAGAAAATCCGTTGGCAACCAAATTAATGCTATGGGTTGTGCCTGATGTTAATATAATTTCGTGTGTATGTCTGGCATTAAAATGTTTTTGAATTTTAACCCTAGCTTGCTCATAAGCATCGGTTGCTTCCTGACTTAAAGAATGAACACCACGATGTATATTGGCATTGTAATTTGAGTAGTAATCTACAATTACATCAATAACTTGCTTTGGCGTTTGAGAAGTAGCAGCATTGTCAAAATACACCAAAGGTTTGCCATTTACTTTGCGTGAAAGTATTGGAAAATCTTCTCGGATTTTGTCAACATTAAAACTCATAATTTTTAAATGATAAGTTTAAAGATTAAATCCAATATTTACGCCTAGTTTATTTGCAATTAGCTTGGTAATACGCTGTTTTAATTCTGGAATTTTAACTGAACTTAATACATTATTACTAAAAGCATACATTAATAATGCCTTGGCTTCTTTAATTGGAATACCACGAGTACGCAGATAGAACAAAGCATTTTCATCAATTTGACCAATGGTATTATCTCCAAAAATACCTTTATAATCTTGATGACTTTCACAATTTGGTTTTTGATGATGTACTAATGTATTATGGTCTACATGTTGTCCTTCACCAATAATAGTTACTCCTTTAAGCGTAGAGTCAATACGTTCTCCATTTTGAAAGAAATTTAAGTTATTTCGGATTAATTTTCCACCGAAGGCAAAAGTATGCACATAACAATGGCTTCCTTGTTGTTGTTTTACAAATGTATTATCAATTAAAGAGGCATTATTATTATCATTTTGAACTTTATAATAATCTATAATAGCTCTTTTGTTTGCAAAAATTTCTGTAACACTATTGGTAAGAACAGGGTTTTCTGTTAAGCTTTGATGACGTTCAATAATTTGAACATGTGAGTTTTCTTCAGTAATAATAAGATTGCGAGGTTGTAACATTAATGCCGATTCATTACCTGTTGAAAAATGAATGATTTGAATAGGTTTTTCAACTAACTTATTCTTCGGTATGTGAATGTATGCACCTTCACTTGAAAACGCAGTATTTAAAGCAGACAAACTATCTTTTGTTGCAGCCTTATTAAAGTAATTTTCTATAACCAAACGATATTTAGGTTTTGAAATAGCTGCTGAAAGCAAGCAGATATCCATACCTTCGTGTGTGGTTTGTGACAAATGTGAAGAGTATCTGCCATCTACAAAAACAATTTTGTATGAATCAATATCGTGAATGAAATATTTTTTGATATCACGATATTCAAGCGTGGTATCTTGTTGAGGAAACACACTGTAATTGTGCTTTAAGACTTTATTCAAAGAGGTGTATTTCCAAGCTTCTTCTTTTTTAGTAGGAAATCCTTTTTCTTCAAAGGTTTTAATAGCCTCACTGCGTATGTCATGCACAAATGCATCAACATCCACTTCATTTTCGAATGCTAAAAAGGATGATACTAGTTTTTCTTTTAAATCCATGTTCTATGAATAAGCCATTATTTGTGGCTCATTAAATTTTATATTTTGATTTTCTACTTTGTTGTCTACTGTATTCCCCTTTTCCAAAAGAGACTTCACTTTTAGAGCTATTTCGTAAGCCAAAAGTGGAGGCAAAGCATTACCAATCTGTTGATATTGACTCAAGCCTTTTTCCCAACTCATTTTGGTACGCATACCTTTAAAAATGAAATTATCAGGAAAAGATTGCAATCTGGCTCCTTCTCTTGCTGTAAAGTTTCTGTGTAATTGCGGATGAATAAAATTACTTTGAAACGATGCTGCAATAGTTGGTGCAGGTTTATCGCCATGCAAACGTTGGTTATTCTGACTAAACTTTATAGTCGATCTTTTTGACGGATTACCTCGCTGCACAGCTCCATGAGTTTCCCAAACATCTAATAACCCTTTTCCGTTTTTAATCGCTTTAAAGCGCTCAATCAATCGTTTTGTATGACGCATAGCAATATGATTATAGACTTTAGATGAGTCTTTACGAACAAATTCCTGATAAGCATTTTGTGGTTCAAGTCCATATTCTTGAACTTCAGTTCCTTCACAAGCATTAATAATTGGTAAATCTGAAATAGCATGATTAACAGTGATGTCTTCAGTGTATTTTTTATTTGGAAATATTGGAATCAAATCTAAATCGTTTCTAAATCCAATAATAATAACGCGTTCTCTAGATTGTGGCACACCAAAATCAGATGCCTTTAAAACCTCATGTTTAACACGATAACCAAAATCTCCTGCATTTTCAAATTCATGAATAATTTGTTTTATAACCTGACCAGATTTCATAGATAGTAACCCTTTTACATTTTCCATTACAAATGCTTTTGGGTTATACCAATTAATGGTTTTTACAAATTCATAAAACAGATTATTTCTTGGATCTTCAGACACTTTATTGCGTCTTTTGTTAGCCAAACTAAACCCTTGACAAGGTGGGCCGCCAATAATAACATCAACTTTAGATGCGATATGTTTTTGAAAATCTTCTTTTTTCAGATTGGTTAAATCATCACATACAAAAGGAACTTTAGGGAAATTATAATTAAAAGTTTTTTTACAATTTTCATCAATATCAGACGCTAGAAGCGTATTGAAACCAGCCCACTTAAAACCAAGGGACATGCCTCCACATCCAGAAAATAAATCAATTGTATTTAAATTTTTTTCACTCATGAATTATGCACTCACTTCTTCTTTAATCCAGTCGTAGCCTTTTTCTTCAAGCTGATGCGCTAACTCTTTTGAGCCAGATTTAACAATTTTACCATTATGTAAAACATGAACAAAATCTGGAACGATATAATCTAGTAAACGCTGATAGTGCGTAATAACTATCACAGCATTGTCTTTACCCTTAAGCTTGTTCACACCATTAGCTACAATGCGAAGAGCATCAATGTCTAAACCAGAATCGGTCTCATCAAGAATGGCTAATTTAGGTTCTAAAACTGCCATTTGAAAGATCTCATTTCTTTTCTTTTCACCACCAGAAAAGCCTTCATTTATAGAACGTGACAAAAATTTTCTATCAATCTCTAAAAGTTCAGATTTTTCTCTGATCAGCTTTAGCATTTTATTGGCTGGCATCTCATCAAGACCTTTAGCTTTTCTTGTTTCATTTATAGCAGTCTTCATGAAATTTGTAACAGAAACACCTGGAATTTCAACTGGATATTGAAAAGACATGAACACGCCTTTATGAGCTCGTTCTTCAGCAGATAACTCATCAATATTTTCTCCTTCAAGAAGTATTTCGCCTTCCTCTACTTCATACTCTTCTTTTCCAGCAATTACAGAAGCCAATGTGCTTTTCCCAGAACCATTTGGTCCCATGATAGCGTGTACTTCTCCTGTTTTTACTTCAAGATTTACACCTCTTAAGATGTTCTTACCTTCAACACTTGCGTGTAAATTATTTATTTTTAACATAGTCTATTCTCCTAATTTTATAACGTTATTGTCTTTTGGATCTGGTTGGTAAACGTTTAATATTTCTTTAATTTCAACTCTATAAGGCCAACCTTCTTCGTTTTCGGGTTTTGGTGTTATTTTTCCTCTTATTTCAACAGGAATCATATCTGTTGGTTCTTGTTTATATTTCTTGACAAGGTTATCAAGTTCGTGCATTTTATCATCAATAATTACAGCATAAACTTCAGCATGAGTTTGTAAAACTGCGGCATCTGCATAATAAACAAATTCACCCTTTAAGAGCGTTAAACCATCACTTTGTTTGACTGTTCTTCCATCTTTAGACTCAATAACAGGTTCTTGAGTTTCTGTTTTTTTGTCGTTTTTACAAGCTATAACTAATGAGCTTATTAAAAAAATTAAGATTACTTTTTTCATAATAAATTTTAACCTACTGATCCTTCTAAACTTATTTCTAATAACTTTTGAGCTTCTACAGCAAATTCCATAGGAAGTTTGTTTAACACCTCTTTACTAAAACCATTAACTATAAGCGCAATGGCTTTTTCGGTATCAATACCTCGTTGGTTACAATAAAAGATTTGATCTTCACCTATTTTACTTGTAGTTGCTTCATGTTCTATTTGAGCAGATTTATTTTTTGCTTCTATATATGGAAATGTATGAGCACCACATTCATTACCCATGAGTAAACTATCACATTGAGAAAAGTTACGCGCATTATCGGCACGAGAACTAATTTGCACCAAACCTCGATAAGAGTTTTGAGATTTTCCTGCGGAAATCCCTTTTGATATAATAGTTGATCTGGTGTTCTTCCCTAAATGAATCATTTTAGTTCCAGTATCTGCTTGTTGATAATTGTTTGTTACCGCAATTGAATAAAATTCGCCTACTGAATTATCACCTTTTAAAATACAACTAGGGTATTTCCACGTTACTGCAGACCCTGTTTCAACTTGTGTCCAAGATATTTTGGCATTTTTTTCACATAGACCACGTTTAGTTACAAAGTTGTAAACGCCTCCTTTGCCTTCAGAATTTCCTGGATACCAATTTTGAACTGTGGAATATTTTATTTCGGCATTATCAAGAGCAATGAGTTCAACAACAGCTGCATGCAATTGGTTTTCGTCTCGGCTTGGTGCTGTACATCCTTCTAAATAAGAAACATAACTACCTTCGTCTGCAATGACTAATGTTCTTTCAAATTGACCTGTTCCAGCTTGATTAATTCTAAAGTATGTTGACAATTCCATTGGGCAACGTACACCCTTTGGGATATAACAAAAACTTCCATCACTAAAGACAGCACTATTTAAGGCAGCATAAAAATTGTCTTTTTGAGGAACAACGGTTCCAATATATTTCTTAACGAGTTCTGGATGTTCTTGTATTGCTTCAGAAATTGAGCAAAAAATAATACCTTTTTCAGCAAGTGTTTTCTTAAATGTTGTTGCTACTGAAACTGAATCGACCACAACATCCATAGCAACACCTGCAAGCTTCTTTTGTTCATCTAAAGAAATTCCAAGTTTTTTAAAGGTGGCTAATAATTCTGGATCAACTTCATCAATACTATTGTATTTAGGCTTACTATTTGGCGCAGAATAATACGAAATAGCTTGGAAGTCTGGCTTTTGGTATTTCACGTTTGCCCATTCTGGTTCAATCATTTGTTTCCAAGCACGAAAAGACTCTAATCGCCAATTAGTCATCCATTCAGGTTCTTCTTTCCTTTTCGAAATAGCTCTAACAATATCTTCATTTAAACCAATGGGGAAAGTATCAGATTTTATATCTGTATAAAAACCATACTCATATTCTTTGGTTTTAAGTTCTTCTCTTAAGTCGTCTTCAGTATATTTACTCATTGATTTTTCTGCTTCAAATTATAGTGAAAAAGATTCTCCACAACCACATGTTCTGTTAGCATTTGGGTTGTTAAAAACAAATCCAGCACCGTTTAATCCGCCAGAATATTCTAGCGTTGTTCCTATAAGATATAAAAAGCTTTTCTTATCTACAATAATCTTTACACCATTGTCTTCAAATACCTTATCTCCTTCTTGTTGCTCTTTGTCAAACTTTAAATCGTAAGACAAACCAGAACAACCACCACTTTTTACACCTACACGCACAAAGTCTGTTGATGAATTAAAACCGTCTTCAGACATTAATTCAACAACTTTCTTTTTAGCTGTTTCAGATACTTTTATCATAGCTTATATAGATTTTGTCTAAATAGAGTGCAAATATACAATATAAGTCCTGCAAAACCATATAACCTAACATTATATTAGCAAATAGAATTATAGGTTTTTGTTATTAATTTTGAAAGTTTGTATTGTTTATAAACGAAGGGTCTGAAAGTGAAAGTAAAAAAGCTTTAAGATCTGATTTATCTTGTTGCGTGAGTTGTACGCCACCTTGATCTACTTTTTTCATCAGAGGATCTATAGTAGCAGAGTTTTGTAAACCTTCACTGTAATGATTTATGACTTCTTCAATTGTTGCAAATCTACCGTCATGCATATATGGAGCAGTAAAAGCAAGGTTTCTTAATGAGGGCGTTTTAAATTTTCCATTGTCAGCTGGATCTCCAGTAAAGGCTCCTAATCCTAAATCAGTAAATTCTGAATCTAAGCCGTTGTTGTGAAAAATGTTATCTGTCCAAAGAGGATTATTTGGGTTGCCATGACAATGAAAACAATCACCTTTGGTTTCATCCATAAACACATTAAGTCCATTTAATTCTTCAGGCGTTAAACTTGCTTCACCTTGAAGATATCTGTCAAATTTGGAGTTGCCTGAAATCAGTGTTCTTTCAAATTGAGCAATAGCTTTGGTGACTAAAGTTGAGTCAATTGTAGCTGTTCCAAAAGCAGCTTCAAACATTTGTGGATACTCTGTTGATTGTTGTAAATCTGAAACAGCTTTTTGCCATGTGTTATGCATCTCAATAGGGTTTGTTATAGGTTCAAAAGCTTGATGCTCTAAACTAAAAACACGACCATCCCAAAAAAAGCGTTCATCAAAGTTCCAAGCTAAATTAAAGAGTGGCATTGAGTTTCTATTACCTAAAAGACCATCAATGCCTTCACTAAATTTATCAGGGTCTGAAAAGCTATTTTGGGGAGAATGGCAGTCAGCACAGGCTTGCGTATTATCTGCAGAAAGTATTGGATCAAAAAACAATTTTTTGCCTAAAGCAATTCCTTCAACAGTTTGAGGATTGTCTACAGGAATCAAAGGAGGCAATATACTTTCTTGAAAAAATGAAGGAATTTCTAATGGAGCAGGTGTAGGTG
>JARRKS010000050.1:0-6258 GCA_037387865.1 Flavobacteriaceae bacterium | reverse complement strand
TATGAATTGTCATAAATCTATTTATGAATACAACGGAGAAACTTCTCCTGAATATGATAAGGAATTCTATGATGGAGAAATTCAAAAATTATATGCTGCTGCTGGATGGAGTGATGCGGACCAGAAATACACTGGAGAATCTCAACCTGTAAAGTGGGTTAGAATTCACAACTTACCAGATTTTGCATATTTCAACCACTCACAGCACGTAACTGTAGCTGGAGTTGAATGCCAAACCTGTCATGGCCCTGTTGAAGAGATGGAAATTGTTTCCCAATTTTCACCACTTACCATGGGATGGTGTATAAACTGTCATAGAGAAACTAATGTAAATGTTCAAGACAACGAATACTATACAAAGATACATGAAGAGTTATCTAAAAATTATGAGGTCGACCAATTAACAGCTGCTCAAATGGGTGGTTTAGAATGTGGTAAGTGTCATTATTAATTTTAATAAGAAGTAATTCATATATAATATGTCATCAAACAAGAAATACTGGAAAAGTGTTGAAGAGCTAAACCAAAACAGCTCTATTGTTGAGACTCTAAAACAAAACGAATTTGTTGAAGAAATTCCAGTTGATGAGTTTCTAGGAGACAAGAAAACTTTAGAGTCTTCCAATACTACTCGTAGAGATTTCTTAAAATATGTAGGTTTTAGTACTGCTGCTGCATCTTTGGCTGCTTGTGAAGGTCCAGTTATAAAATCGATTCCCTATGTAGTTCAGCCTGAAGAAATAGTTCCAGGTGTTGCTAATTATTATGCAACAACCATTGCAGATGGATTTGATTTTGCAAGTGTATTGGTAAAAACTCGTGAGGGCCGTCCAATAAGAATCCTTAACAATACAATGTCTGCTACCAATGGAAGTGCCAATGCAAGAGTTAATGCATCTGTATTAGGATTGTACGATAGTTTAAGAGCACAAGGGCCAACAAAAGGCGGTGAAGCTATTTCTTGGAGTGATTTTGATAGAGAGATCAATGATAAGTTAATAAGTATTGCAGCTGCAAATAAAGACATTGTGTTATTAACACAAACATTTGCTAGCCCATCAACTAGTAAATTAATTTCGGAGTTTTCTGAAAAATTTGGTAATGTTCGTCATGTTGTTTACGATGCTGTTTCAGAATCTGCTGCACTAGATGCTTACCAAGCAAAATATGGAGAACGTGGATTAGCAAATTACGATTTCTCAAAAGCATCAACTATAGTTTCTATAGGAGCTGATTTTCTTGGAGATTGGCAAGGTGGAGGTTTTGATTCAGGTTATGCTAAAGGACGTGTACCAGATCATGGTAAAATGTCCCGTCATATTCAGTTTGAATCTAATATGTCTCTTACTGGTGCTAATGCAGACAAACGTGTTCCATTAACACCTAGCCAGCAAAAATTAGCCTTATCAAAATTATATAGTCTTGTTGTTGGAGGTTCTGCTTCAGGAAATTTACCTGAACATATTGAAGATGCTATTCAAAAAGCAGCTTCTCAATTAAAGAAAGCAGGCAGTAATGGTGTTGTAGTAACTGGACTTCAAGACATAAATGCTCAAACTGTTGTTTTAGCAATTAACGAATCGCTTTCTAGTAAAGCTTTTGATCCTCATACACCAATAAAAATAAGACAAGGTGATAGCAAAGCAGTAACACAATTAGTAGCTGATATGAAAGCTGGTAAAGTTGGAGCTGTTATTATGAGTGGAGTGAATCCATTATATACATTACCAAATGCAACAGATTTTGCTGAAGGTTTAAAACAAACCGAATTATCTGTAACATTCTCAATGAAGGCAGATGAAACAGCTTCTGAAACAGGTTATTTAGCTGCAGCTCCGCACTATTTAGAATCTTGGGGTGATGTAGAGCTAAAAAAAGGACATTATGCTTTAACTCAACCAACAATTCGCCCATTATTTAATACAAGACAATTTCAAGAAGCTTTATTAAAATGGGTTGGAAGTCCTTTATCTTATCATGATTATATTAAACAAACTTGGGATGAAAGTGTTTTAAATGGCGCTTCATTCAATCAAGCATTACATGATGGTACATTTGTTTCAGGAGGTAGCGCATCTGCAACTACTGAAACATTTCATGAAGATGATAAAACTTTTGTAGGCGGAATTATTGAAGATGTCGCTGAAGGTTTAGGATTAAAAGAAAAGGCCAATAATGGTTCGGATGAATCTAATAATATATCTCTGAATGCAATTTCTGCAGGGACTGCTGCAAGAGCTTTAGCTTCAAGTACTACTTCAGAAGGATTAGAATTAACATTATATACCAAAGTAGGAATGGGTGATGGTCAACAGGCCAATAACCCATGGCTACAGGAGTTTCCAGACCCAATTACAAGAGCATCTTGGGACAATTATTTAACAGTCTCAAAAGCGGATGCTGATGAACTTGGTTTAGTTAACACTTATGTTGCTAATGGAGCATTAAATAGTAATTATGCTAGTGTTACAGTAAATGGTGGAGAAGCAATAAAAGTTCCTGTAATTATTCAACCAGGGCAAGCAAAAGGTTCTGTTGGATTGGCATTTGGTTATGGAAAAACTAAAGGTTTAAAGAGTGAAATGCAAACAGGTGTAAATGCCTATGCTCTATACCAAAACTTTGACAATGTTCAAACTGTAAGCATTAGTGCTGTATCTGGAGAACATGAATTTGCATGTGTTCAGTTGCATAATACTTTAATGGGAAGAGGAGATATTGTTAAAGAAACTACACTTGAAATTTTTAACACCTACGATAAAGAAGATGAAGAGCATGGTTGGAACAAGGTTCCAAAAGTGTCTTTAAATCATATTGAAACGCCGGTAACCTCTCCAGATGTAGATTTGTGGGACGAGTTTGATCGTTCAATTGGACATCACTTTAATTTATCTATAGACTTAAATGCTTGTACGGGTTGTGGCGCATGTGTTATAGCTTGTCATGCAGAAAATAATGTGCCAGTTGTTGGTAAAGAAGAAGTACGTAAAAGTCGTGATATGCACTGGTTACGAATAGACAGATACTATTCATCTGAAGATTCTTTTGAAAATGATAATGAAAAGAAAGACAATATTTCTGGACTTGGAAGTTCGTTAAACGAGTTTAGTGAAATGGAACATGCTGCTGAAAACCCTCAAGTTGCTTTCCAACCAGTAATGTGCCAGCATTGTAATCATGCACCTTGTGAAACCGTTTGCCCGGTTGCAGCAACTTCACATGGTCGTCAAGGTCAAAATCATATGGCATATAATAGATGTGTTGGTACACGCTATTGTGCAAATAACTGCCCTTATAAAGTACGTCGTTTCAACTGGTTCTTATATAATAATAATGATGAGTTTGATTATTATATGAATGATGATTTAGGACGTATGGTATTAAATCCAGATGTTGTTGTGCGATCTCGTGGTGTAATGGAAAAATGTTCTATGTGTATTCAAATGACACAAAAAACCATTTTGGATGCTAAACGTGATGGACGTGAAATTAAAGATGGAGAATTCCAAACAGCTTGTTCTGCTGCTTGTAGTAGTGGTGCAATGACATTTGGAGATATTAATGACAAAAAGAGTAAGGTGGCACACCTTAAACAAGATAATCGTATGTACCACTTATTAGAAAGTGTTGGAACAAAACCAAATGTGATGTACCAAACTAAAGTGAGAAATACAACTGAAGCATAAATTAATTAAGAAACAATTATAAAGGATTATGGCGTCTCATTACGAAGCACCTATTAGAAGACCTTTAGTTACAGGAGAAAAATCATATCACGATGTATCTGTGGATGTGGCAAGACCTGTTGAAGGGAAAGCCAATAAATCATGGTGGATAGTTTTTTCTATTTCACTTGCAGCTTTTCTCTGGGGAATTGGATGTATCATTTATACAATATCTACAGGTATTGGTACTTGGGGTTTAAATAAAACCGTAGGTTGGGCTTGGGATATTACTAACTTCGTTTGGTGGGTTGGTATTGGTCATGCAGGGACTCTTATTTCTGCAGTGCTTTTATTGTTCCGTCAAAAATGGAGAATGGCAATTAACCGCTCTGCAGAAGCAATGACTATTTTCTCGGTAATTCAAGCGGGATTGTTCCCAATCATTCACATGGGTCGTCCTTGGTTAGGATATTGGGTTTTACCTATTCCAAATCAATTTGGGTCTCTTTGGGTAAACTTTAATTCACCATTACTTTGGGATGTATTTGCAATTTCAACGTATTTATCTGTATCATTAGTTTTCTGGTGGACTGGATTATTGCCAGACTTCGCCATGATCCGTGACAGAGCAGTAAGACCATTTCAAAAGAAAATATATTCGTTATTAAGTTTTGGTTGGACAGGTAGAGCAAAAGACTGGCAACGTTTTGAAGAAGTATCTTTAGTTCTTGCAGGTTTAGCAACGCCTCTAGTACTTTCAGTACATACCATTGTATCTTTTGATTTTGCAACGTCTGTTATCCCAGGATGGCATACTACTATTTTTCCACCATACTTTGTTGCAGGAGCAGTTTTTTCTGGATTTGCCATGGTAAATACGCTACTTATTATAATGAGAAAAGTATGTAGTCTGGAAGATTATATCACTGTTCAACATATTGAGTTGATGAACATTGTTATCATGATTACAGGTTCAATTGTTGGAGTTGCTTATATAACTGAATTGTTTATTGCATGGTATTCCGGAGTAGAATTTGAACAATATGCATTCTTAAATAGAGCGACAGGACCTTACTGGTGGGCTTACTGGGCTATGATGACCTGTAATGTTTTCTCACCACAATTTATGTGGTTTAAAAAGTTAAGAACAAGTATCATGTTCTCTTTCTTTATTTCTATTGTTGTAAACATAGGAATGTGGTTTGAGCGTTTCGTAATTATCGTAACATCGTTACATAGAGATTACTTGCCTTCATCTTGGACAATGTTCTCACCAACATTTGTTGATATTGGGATTTTTATAGGAACTGTTGGATTTTTCTTTGTCTTGTTCTTATTATATTCAAGAACATTTCCAGTAATTGCGCAAGCTGAAGTTAAGACGATTTTAAAATCTTCAGGAGAACGATATAAAAGAATTAGAGAAGCTGGTGATAGTTTAGCTGGTACAGCTACTGATGATAGAACATCTGGAAGTAAAGAAAATAAAACAAAAAACAAAAAGTAGCATATGGAAGCTTCAAAAGTAATTCACGCTATTTATACAGATGATGATATTTTAATGTCTGCCGTAAAAAAAGTAAAGGCAGCTAGGCATCATATAGAAGAAGTTTATACGCCTTTTCCAGTTCATGGATTAGATAAAGCCATGGGACTTGCTCCAACTCGAATCGCAATAACATCATTTATGTATGGTTGTGTTGGATTAACAGTAGCAATACTAATGATGAATTTCATTATGATTGATGACTGGCCTCAAAATATTGGTGGTAAACCAAGTTTCAGTTATCTTGAAAACATGCCTGCATTTGTTCCTATTATGTTTGAAATGACCGTATTTTTTGCAGCACATTTAATGGTGATAACATTTTATTTACGCAGTAAAATGTGGCCATTTAAAAATGCAGAAAATCCAGATCCTAGAACAACAGATGACCATTTTTTGATGGAGATTGCAGTTCATGGAAATGAAAAAGAACTTAAAAGTTTACTTGAGGAAACAGGTGCCGTAGAGATAAATATAGTTGATAAAGAAGAAGCGCATTAATTATGATGAAGAGCTTAATAAAAATAACAGTTGTTGCATTAATTTTAGTAGTATTTGTGTCTTGTCAAAAAAACTCAAGACCTAACTATCAATTTATGCCTAATATGTATGAGCCTGTTGGTTATGAAACCTATGGAGAATATAATATTTTTCCTAATGAACAATCAGCAATGTTACCACCACAAGGATCTATTGCAAGAGGGTATGTGCCATTTGATATTGAAAACACAACTGAAGGATATGAATTAGCTAAAGCTACATTAACAAGTAAATTGGATTCTTCGGCAGTAGATTTTGTAAGAGGAAAAGAATTGTATGATATTTATTGTGGCATATGTCACGGAAATAAAGGTGATGGTCAAGGCAATCTAGTTAAGCGTGAAAAAATACTTGGTATACCTAGTTATGATGATGCTGGTAGAGCAATAAACGAAGGAAGCATTTACCATACCATTTATTATGGAAAAAATGCGATGGGTTCTTATGCCAATCAATTAAACGAAGAAGAGCGTTGGCAAGTAGTAGCTTTAATACATAAGCTACTAC
>JARRKS010000049.1:0-6330 GCA_037387865.1 Flavobacteriaceae bacterium | reverse complement strand
AAAAGTAGAATTGATTGAAAAGCGATATTTTAAAAACAAAGTGAAACGACCAAATCAGATGGTGAGATGGTCGTTAGTATCATTGAATTTTCAGGTAATAATATTATGAATTTAATATATCCATTTCTTTAATTGTGGTGCTTTTGCCTTGCTTACCACAATTTGTTCCGTTGGTTTGGGCTCAAGATTCAAGATTAGCTTTCCGTTGAAATAGAGTTGTAGATTTTTAATCGCTTTTCGATGTACGATAAATTGTCTGTTGACTCTAAAGAATTCATCTGGATTTATTTGCGTCTCAATATCCTCTAATTTTTCGGAAATGTTATATTCTTTTTCATCAAAAGAAATGGCCTTAACGATTCCTGTATCAATAGTAAAATACGCTATTTCATTAACAGATAATGGGATGAAGGTGTCACGCTGTTGTACTAGATAGGTTGACTTGAATGTTCTCTTTTCGGTATTGAGCATTTGCAATAGCTGCTGAAATTGCTTAGGTAAAGATGTTGTTTGTTTAGACGTTTTATATTTATTAATAGCATCTTTTAATTCGTCTTCATCAATCGGTTTTAATAAATAATCAATGCTATTTACTTTAAAGGCTTTAATGGCATATTCATCATAAGCAGTCGTAAAAATAATAGGACTGTTTACTTGAGCTTTTTCAAATATTTCAAACGAAATGCCATCGGCCAAATGAATATCAAAAAAAGCCAATTCAATATTGTGAGGGCTGTTGAAGAAATCAATAGCGTCTACTACCGTATCAATAACTGTTTCAAAAGTAATAGATGGTTCAATTTCCTTTAAGATATATTTTAAATTTTCTGCCGCTGCTGGCTCATCTTCAATTATGAGTACATTCATAGTATCGGTAATTTAACAATGAAAAAATCTTGGCTCTTCTCAATAATAATCGTCTTACTTAAGGATAGCTGAAATCTGTTATTTAGATTACTTAATCCTGTGTTAGTACTTTCTATACTTCCTGTCCGTTTTTGTATTTTGTTTTTTACGATTAAAAAATTATCATCATTATAAACATCAACTGTTAGAGGCTTCTTTGCTGATATTTCATTATGTTTTACTGAATTTTCGACCAATAATTGCAATGCTAATGTTGGAGTTTTCTTTTGAAGTAAACTTTCATCTATTCTGATACTAACATTAAAATTTTCACGATAACGCTCCTTTATTAGAAAAATATAACTATTCAAAAATTTCAATTCTTCTTTTAAGGTAACCAAATTTTGGTCTTTGCTTTGCAAGATGTAACGGTATAAAAATGAGAGCTTTTTAATAAATATCTCGGCTGTTTTTGAATCTTCTCTAACCAGTAAAGTCAATGAATTTAAAGAGTTAAACAAAAAATGAGGATTTACTTGATTCTTTAAAGCCGACAGTTCATTTTGTAAAGTTTGCTGTTTAAGCTGTTCTTTTTCAACAGCATCAATTTTTGATTTATTATTAAGCAAAACCGCCCTACTAATTATCAGTAGCATGAGTGTAACAAAAAAATAAACGTAGTTATTAATTCGATTAGTTAAGCTTGTAGAATCGACTCCATTAATTAGCGTATTAAAATTCCGATATAAGCCCATCCAAACGATAAGAATAATAACACTTAACAAACAAGATTTTAAGAATGCACTTTTATGAAACCATTTAGTACCCCAGTCAATATTAAACTTTAGTACAACCAAACAAAATATAAATAGCGATAATGCTCTAAATATGATGTCTTCGGCAGATACTTCAAACAAACCATTGCTTTTACCATTTCCTAAAAGAAATAAAATTCTTGGAACGTTGACTAACAGCGAAAAGCTTATCGCAATAAGAAATATGATTCTGTTGTTATTCATAACTAGAAAGGCTTGCAATGCAAGCCTTTTTTAGGTTGTATTTATTTATTTTCTTTTCGTTTTTCTTTCATCTTCTGTAGTCTTTCTTTTTGCATTTCTTCGTAAACCACGTATTGTTCAGTAGAAAGTAACGCTTTCATTTCTTTGTTTTTAGAATCTATTATCGATTTAAATTCCTTCAACTTGACAAATTTACGTTTATTACTCGTTTTTAAAGTTTTCATTTGAGCAGCATACTTTTTAGTGATTTCTTTAAATTTAGGTTTCTGCTCTTCGGATAAGTCTAATTTTTGAAGGTATTCAAGTTTCTTCAGTCTTTCTTTCTGTGTTTCTTCATAGAACTTGTATTGTTCAGCAGAAAGTAGTGCTTTCATTTCTTTATTTTTGGAATTTATTATTGATTTAAATTCCTGCTCTTTAGTAGATTTACTATTGTCACTGTTTTTTAGAGTTTTTAATTGAAGAGCATATTTTTTTGTTATTTCTTTAAATTTTGGTTTTTGTTCTTCGTATAAGTCTAATTTTTCAAAAGACTCTTTGAAGTGTACCTTTATTTTTGCTTTCTGTTCATCATTTAGTGTTGTTTCTTGAGCTATCACAGATGAGTTGACAAACATTACAATTGCGATTACGAAAATTTGTTTTAGTGTCTTCATTTTTATTTGTTTTTATGATTATGATGACACAAGAATACAGTAATGCTTTATCCAAAATTTAAATATTAAAGCGAAACGACTAAAATGATAGGTGAAGTGTTCTTGTCACATTTGTTAAGTTTTATCGATGCTTTTTTAAAAAGATAAAGAAATTTTGTTCTCTATTGCACCTAACGGTCTCGTATATGACCAGTGCGAATTTATGAGCATTGATTATATACATTGTTAGCTACTTTTAATTAGTCTGTCAATTCCTCAAGTTTAACCACTCCTTAAACTAATTTGCGAGTACACTTAAGCAACACTTAAATTTAAATTTTCCTCCATTCAATCGTTTTACTCAAGAATCCTACGCTTATTTCAATTTCAAGTTCATTCCCTTTTGGTGTGATAACGGCATCATACCATTTTTGTCTTTTAGCGGCATATATTTTTGCTTCCCAAGTTTGATCTTTTTGTTTTAAGTCCTTTAACATGACTTTTCCTATTGTTGCCTTTGGGTTATCCGAGGACTTGATTTTTCCCGCTGCCTCACCTGCAGATTCTGATATTTCAATAATTGTATTGTCATCACCTGTGTCCCAATTTCCAATAAGGTTTGATTGGCCAAAAATAGAGAAGGAACTTAATGTAAGAACTAATAGAATTATATTTTTCATGTTTAATGATTTAAAATTTTTAATGTGATAGATTCATTAGATGAGTAGGGAATTACAGTGCTTTACTGCTTAACTACCTCAATATTGAATTTACTTTTTACTATTTCTGATTGATAGAAAGAAAAGAATCAATACCAGTGGTGGAAATATTATATTGATAATAGCACCTGGCGCCACACTATGAGTAACAATTGGTTTCATTATCCCTAGAATTATACGTAATATATACTCTAGGAAAAGAAAAATATACATCAATGGAATTAAACTTTTATAACGCCACAATACAATCACATAAAATAAACCCATTAATAATTGTGAGAGCCCCCACAAAGAAAAAATTAATATAACCACACTCGATGCCTGTGTTGAAAAACTATCTAGAGGTATAGTAGCAATACTCTGAGCCCCACCATCTGGAGAAAACATATGAATAAGACTCCTAACTACCGTCATTGCTGTAAAAAGATAAAAGAAAAGCAATGCTACTTTATGTCCGTGATATTGATTGTTGATTGTTTTAGGAAATACTTTGTTCATATTGTGTATAGATTTTAAGATGCTATTATAGACTTTTTATGTTTTCGCCAGTATATAAAACCAAAGATCACAAGTAAAAAAAGCAGGAGATATGGAGCAGCAGATTTTAGCAAGGTTACGATTGATTTTTTTCCAACTTCTCCTTGCGCAGAATATCCTTGAGGCATTTTTATGACACCTACTTCTTTTTCATACGTTTGGTATTCGGAAAGCATCTTTTGAAAAAGAACAGCATTTGTTAAAGCAATATCATTTACTTCTCCGGGATCTTTTGTCAAATCATACATGTGCCAGCTATTGTCACCCATTGGAATGTTGTTTTTTACGATTTTATATCCGTTGAGGAAATAGGCTGAACTGTTGGCTACTTCTAATCCAATACCTTCATTTGGATCATAAATTGGAAGGCTTTTATTTCCTATATGTGGCAACATGCTTTTACCAGTTATGGGTGCATAACCTTCGTTGGCATAAGTACTAAGGCCTACTAAATCATAAATAGTCGGGGCAATGTCCGTAAAGAAGCAAAATTCATTGGACTGCGCTTTTCGAGGGAAATCCGCACCACTAATGATGAATGGAACGCGCAAACCACCTTCCCCAGTGTAATATTTAAAGTACGAAAACGGAGAAGCCACGGCATTGGCAAATTCCGGTCCTAAGGTACCGTAGTACCCTTTTTCACCGTTATTGTAAAGGTCGCGGTGGTAGCCGTACATTTTAGCCCATATCATATTGGCAGAGTAATCGGCACCGTCAGGTCCATTGTCCGATGTCACTATAAAAATCGTGTTCTTAAAAAGGTTTTCTTCTTTCAGGTAATTTATGTATCGGCCAATGTGAAAATCCATTGCTTCGAGCATAGCCGCAGTTACAGACATATCCGTTATGTAGGCATCTTTTTCTTTTTGACTGAGTTCATCCCATTTTTTAAATGCGTAATAGTCGTCATTCAATACTGCCTTTTCAGGAATAAAATCAAGCAGCTTGGCTTTTTCAAATCGATCTTCACGCATTTGGTCCCACCCTTGCTCATAAATAGATTTATACTTTTCTACCAATTCAATGGGCGCTTGAATAGGGGCATGTATAGCCTGAAAAGCGATATAGGAGAAAAACGGTTGATCTTTATTTTGCTCCTCCTGATGAAAAGAAATGGTTTTATCAATGTAAGTTTTAGAGGAATAAAAGTCATCAGGTAAATCAACAGGACTTCCATCTGCATACCATTGGGCCGTAGCTTTCATGGGCAAATACCCTTTGGCTTCATAATTATCTCCGCCAGAAGCACCCAGTATAAATGAACGGTCAAATCCCCTACTAGTGGGCAAGGTGTTTTCATCGTGGCCCAAATGCCACTTGCCTGTAACGTACGTATTGTAATTGACTTCTTTTAATCGCGTGGCTATGGTTTGAACCTTGTCATTTAATACACCTCCATATCCTGGTAAACCTTGATAATCCTTTGGTAGCATTTCGGGTAGATTGGCCACCCCAGTTAAATGGTTGTCCGTGCCAGTCATTAACATAGCTCTGGAAGGCGCACAAACGGGTGAGGCATGCATGTTGGTGAACATCATCCCTTCATTGGCCAATAGGTCTATGTTGGGGGTTTTTGCTTCGCCACCGTAGGCGCCAAAATCCATTAATCCTGAATCATCTACCAGAATTAAAACAATATTCGGTTTTACCTGAGTAGAATCTGATTGTGCATATCCAGCAATGCAAAGACCAATAAAAGTTACTGTAGCAAAAATGAACCTAAAGTAATGCTGCATAACGATTACTCTCTTTCGCTTAGTGTCTGCAGAATCAACTGAGCTGTTTCGTGGCCTGAGTTTTGATTTTGACCAGTAACAAAGCGTTTTTCTTCATCAATAACCGTTAACGTGGCAAAGAAATCGTTGCTCTTATGGTTGGCTTGATAATTGGCACCGGCTTTTTTCAATTCAGGTTCTGGATGTTTGGGCGTGTACGAAATATTCAATTGCTCTAATTGTTTCATCGTTACACCCGTCATGGTTCTTCCTGCAATTAAATAGTTGCCCAGCGTATCTTTAGCTTCTGTAAAAGCCAAGGCACCATGGCAAACACTTCCGTAAACTAGGTCTGAATTGTAATAAGCATCGGACACCATTTCGGCTAAGATTTCAGATTGCGCCATGTCGTATGCAGCGCCCCATCCACCTGAGAAGAAAACGACATCGTATTGTTTAAAGTCTACTTCACTCAATGGGATTGAATTTTTGACTTTAGCTTGGAAAGCTTCATCTTTTATATACCTCTTGTCAGATTCTGTTTTTATAAAGTATATAAATGATTGTGGGTCAATGGGAATCTCACCACCCTTAATGCTTGCCACATCTACTTGCATATTGGCATCTAAAAACTCGTAGTAGGGAATGGTCATTTCAGATCCGAAAACACCCGTTGGATCGCCTGTTGTTTCTCCCGGTTTATTGAGTACACCATGACTGGTGGTTACTATTAGGGCTCTCTTTCCTTCGAAGTTGTATTGCTTGCTGTCATAGTCAGGATGGAGTCCTAACGACTTTACTATTGCTGGTGCCGAAAGAAGTAATACAATTACAGTAACTGCAAGTATACCTATTG
>JARRKS010000048.1:0-6342 GCA_037387865.1 Flavobacteriaceae bacterium | reverse complement strand
CACTAACTGCAAATAGACAAATTAAATCAATTAGCATTGATGACGAATTGCTATCTGACAAAGAACAACTTGAAGATTATCTTATTTTAACCCTTAACAAAGCTATTGAAAAAGCTACTAAAGTGAATGAAACAGAATTAGCTGCAGTAGCAAAAGAAGGTATGCCAAATATTCCTGGGTTGGATATGTTTAAGTAGAAGATTAGATTTTTAGAGTTTTTAGAGTTTCCAAAAGTTTGTCATGCATAGCATTTTTGAAATCTAAATGTGTAACAATTCTCAATTTATTGCTTCCCATTCCAATAATCTTGATGTTTTGCTGTTCTAGCTTTGCCAAAAATTCACTTTCATTTACAAAATTTTGAAGCTCAAAAATGACAATATTGGTTTCAACAGGTTCTACTTTTTTAATTATGTTTAAAGTAGAAAGCAGCTCTCCTATTTCTTTAGCACGTTTATGGTCTTCGGCTAGTCTTTCAATATTATTATCTAAAGCATACAATCCTGCTGCTGCCAAATATCCTGCTTGTCTCATATTGCCTCCAAAAACCTTTCTGATTCTAATAGCATCTTTCATTATTTGATCATCACCAATCAAAACCGAACCTATTGGGCAACCAAGTCCTTTGCTTAAACAAACAGAAATGGTATCAAAAATTCTTCCATATTGCTTTGTGTTTTCGTTTTTAGCAACTAGAGCGTTCCAAATACGTGCTCCGTCCAAATGATAGCCCAAATGATGCTTTTCGCAAATAGCCTTTATCTTAACCAATTCATCAAAATCCCAACAGGCACCTCCTCCTTTATTTGTTGTATTTTCCACTTCAACCAATGTTGTTTTTGCATAATAAAAAGCATTTGGATTTATGGCTTAAATAACTTGATCTGAGGTAAACATACCTCTTTCTCCGTCAATCAATTTACAAGAAATACCACTATTAAAAGACGCTCCTCCAGCTTCGTAATTATAAATATGAGAAAACTTGTCACAAATAACTTGCTCACCAGGATTAGTATGAAGTTTTAACGCTACTTGATTTGCCATACTCCCACTTGGAAAAAACAAAGCTTGATCTTTACCAAACATTTCTGCTAATCTGCTTTCTAGTATATTTATTGTTTCGTCTTCCTTAAAAACATCATCACCAACTTTAGCGTGTAGCATAGCTTCCAACATGCTTTTTGATGGTTTAGTAACGGTATCGCTTCTTAAATCAATAATCATATTATTCTAAAATCTTTAAATTTTTATTTTTACTCCTTAACAATATGGCAATTTAAGACAATATTAATTTTTAATTTAATAAAACATTAGTGATATTAATTAATTTTTTTCACTTGAAATACAGTATAAATTGTGTATTTTGTTAAAAATTCGCCTTATGAAACTGAATGATTCTAATCCTATTTTTTCCTCTTACCAAAATAATACTTCGTTATATGATGAAATTTTTGATCAGGATAAAAATGTTAGGCCCACTTACAAAAAGATTATAGAATTATATAGTGGTCATTCAATTAATGATTTTGTTAGTCTTAATGAAAAAGCCAAAGCTTCTTTTTTCAACCAAGGGATCACATTTCAAGTTTATAGCGAAGAAAAAGCTCAAGAAAAAATATTCCCATTTGATTTATTTCCAAGAATTATAGAAGCTAAAGAATGGAACACCATTGAAAAAGGTGTTATTCAACGAAGTAAAGCCTTGAATGAATTTTTATGGGATATATATCATGAAAAAAGCATTATTAAAGATGGTATAATACCAATGGACCTTATAAGTTCTTCGGTCAATTATTTGAGGCAAATGATTGATTTAGATCCTCCTGGTGGTGTTTACAATCATATTTCTGGCACAGATTTAATAAAGCATTCAGATGGTAAATACTATGTTTTAGAAGACAATATTCGTTGTCCTTCTGGTGTTAGCTATGTTATCTGCAACAGGAATGCCCTTAAAAGAGCGCTATTTGGAGTGTTTAATCATTATGAAATTCATTCAGTGACCAATTATGCAGAAAATTTGCTTGATATTATGGAGTCTGTTAAACCTAAAGGGGTTGATGTACCAAATTGTGTAGTAATTACTCCGGGCATTTACAATTCTGCCTATTATGAACATTCTTATCTTGCAAAAACATTAGGAATAGAACTTGTAGAGGGTAGAGATTTATTTGTAGAAAAAGATTTTGTTTACATGAAAACTATTTCTGGTCCTGAAAAAGTAGATGTTATTTATAGAAGAATTGACGATACTTTTTTGGACCCATTAGAATTTAGAGAAGACTCTGCGATTGGTATACCTGGTTTGTTTGCCGCATACAAAAGAGGAAATGTTAGCATAGTTAATGCACCAGGTACTGGTGTTGCCGATGATAAGGCGATTTATACTTATATGCCTGAAATCATTAAATATTATTTAAATGAAAAGCCTATTCTTAATAATGTCCAAACGTATCATTGCAGTAGAAAGGACGACTTAAAATATGTTTTGGAAAATATCGGTAAATTGGTGGTAAAACCAGTTGATGAAGCAGGCGGATATGGGATTTCAATTGGTAATAGACTTACCAAAAATGAAATAGAAAGTGTAAAAAAGGTCATTTTAGAAAATCCAAGAAAATATATAGCTCAACCTATTATGTCTTTATCTGTGCATGCAACTTATATTGATGAGAGTCAATCTTTTGAACAACGGCATGTTGACCTTCGAACTTTTACATTGCTTGGTGCAGGTAAAGCCTTTGTGCTTAAAGGAGGTCTTACAAGAGTAGCTTTAAAAAAAGGAAATTTAATTGTTAATTCATCTCAAGGTGGTGGTTCAAAAGACACTTGGGTTTTAAAAAAATGACATCATATGCTAGCAAGAGTAGCCAATAATCTTTTTTGGATGGGGCGTTATATTGAGCGTGCAGAACATACTGCTCGTTTTATGAATGTTAATTATTTTTCGTCATTGGATGCTCCTAACCAACTATCACAGTCAAGACAATTTGTGTTACAATCTATTATGTCTATGGTAGGTGACGATATTGAAGATAAAACCAAAATAAAAGAAGAAGACGTTTTTTATAACATTGGTCTCAATGCTGAAAAGCATTATTCCATTATTCAATGTGTGAAATTTGCAAGAGAAAATGCAAACAGCTCCAGAGATATGATTTCTACAGAATTTTATGAGTCAATAAATAAATTCTACCATTATGTGATGAATTATCCAAAAGACATTTTTGTAAGAAGTGGGCTTCATGAGTTTACAACTAATGTTACTGAACACGCAGCTATATTAAGAGGAAAAATAAGAGGAACATTACTACATGATGAGATTTATGCACTAATAATGCTAGGTATCAATATAGAGCGAGCAACTCAAATTATTAGAATAGTTAAAACCAAATTTGAAGATGCTCAAAAAGCAACAGGTGGTTATGAAAATCCAATTGAAAATAGCTATGAGTGGACTACATTGCTTAAATGTTGCGAATCTTATGATATGAATCGTAGATATTATAAAAAACCTCCTACCCAAATGACGGTTTTGGAGTTTTTAATACTAAATCCAAATTGTCCAAGATCTGTTATAAACAGTCTTAATCAAATATTTTATCATATCACTATTCTTGATAATCTAGAATTTAGAGACAAGACTTCAGCAGCATTTCTTATTGGTAAAATGCGTTCTGAATATCAATTTAAGACCGTTGAGGAAATTCAGAAGAGTGTTGACAAATTTATTAAAAAAACACTTGATAAATTGGTTTTAATAAGTGACCAACTTGAAAAAGAATATTTTTACCATTAATAAATAATTACAACAATATTATACCTATTTTAGACCATTCACTTTTAGATAAATGGCATTTGAATATACTATAAAGTACATTTCAGAAAATTTTTACGACACCGAAGTCTATAAGGCTGTTTGGCAGTTTATTATAACTCCAGAGAACAATGATTCACAAGAATTAATTAAAATGGATTTTATAGCTTCTATAGATTCAAAAGTTGAACAATCTATTAATGGATTTGGCTTTCAAACTATAAGAATATATGTTGAAAAACCGTTTGATTGTATAAAATTTGAAGCACATTTTAAAGTAATAAAACAGGAAATAAATCCGTTTGGTTTTTTACCAACAGAAGCTATTGAAAAGGATTACGAAATTGTTGAATCATTAGATTTTAAAACTGATTACGAATCTTATCTTACAAATACCATACTTACACGACTTTCAAAAAATTATCTGAAAATATATTTATTTGATGAAGGCAAATCAATTATGGACAATTTAATTGATTTAAATAATTGGGTATATAATTATATTCATTTTAAAACTGATGTTACAGATGTCAAGACTTTACTGGATGATATTATGATAAACCGTCAAGGTGTCTGTCAGGATTTTTCACACTTATTTATTGCTATTGCACGTTTAAATAAAATTCCAACACGATATGTTTCAGGTTATTTGCACCAAGGTGATGGTTTTTTTGGTGATTCACAAATGCATGCTTGGGTAGAAGCTTACACTCCAAGTGTTGGCTGGGTTGGATTTGATCCAACAAATAATTTACTTGCAAACCACAATCATATTAAAGTTTCTCATGGAAAAGATTATAATGATTGTCCTCCTTTAAAAGGTATTATTTACTCTCCAGGAAGTAATGAAACAAAACACTCTGTGGAAGTTACTTATGAGCAATAAGTAGCTTAATATTTTCAATCCAATATATAACTGCAAATATCATTTCCTATAGGAGAACCATCAGGTATTTTTGGAGATGCTACCTCTTTAAAGCCAGCAGGATTCCCTAAATACGAATCTATTTTTTTAACCATTATAATGGCTATAGGATCAATATGTCTAATTTGTAGTATTACCTTGAGTTTCATCAATTCAAAATTGATCATAGCTTGAACCTGCGGTAATAGTTTATTGTTTGAAGACATTGCCATGATATTTTTTAATACTGAAAAATTAATAACCTGTTGAACCTCTCCCAGATATCCTTTTTCTATTTTCTTTTTTAGAGTTTCAGACAAAACAGTTTCTATTATTTCATTGACGGTTAATTGAGATTTATCAAACATACTTTGTTCGTAAACTCGATTCATACGTTCTGCATTAAATAAAATACTTAATGTCATGTCGCTTGCTGTTTCTACCGCTGACAAAGGATCAAATGCAACTCCTGTCCTACCTTTAAAAGACTCACGCGTGATTGATGAACCATAAACTCTTGGAGGAAACAATTTTAATTTACTTTCTGGTATTGCTAATGTTTTGGCCGAAATAGTTTTAATCAATGAGGCAAGAGTTTCTCGCTGTATTTTGGACTCTACAGTTTCCACAATCAATTCATCATCTCCTTTTATAGCATAATTATAATCTAGTCCTCCAATTATTTTGCAAGCTGCTTCAGTTTGATAACGATGAAAGAAATATAAAGGTACAAACACATCTTCTAGTGTTGAATAGGCTTCTCCTTCTCTAATATTGTCTCTAGAAAAATTTGAAATAGCTTTCTCTCTAACTTTCAATACATCATCTAACCCTTTAGATGCACTTTTTCCGTTATCCCAAAGATGACCATAAGCATGAGCCCCATTTTTTGCTCTGGCATCTCTATCTGAAATAAATCTTAACCCATTATTTTCAGCATTCATTAAAATTGAATTCAGAGCTTGTTTTTTATCAACCGTATCTTTAAATTCTGAATAACTATAAGCTACAGTAACCTTATCCCAATTGCCAATACCTGTATCATACGCATCGCTTAAATCAATTTCTCCATTGGTTAGTTTTACCATAGGATGAGGATAATCCATTACAGATGCCCTGTCATTTATACTGGCAGCAAAATTATGTGTAAACCCTAAAGTGTGTCCGACTTCGTGTGCCGATAATTGTCTTATTCGTGCTAATGCCATATTCAACATAGGCTGATAATTATTGTCATCTTTAGCAAAAGGTTTATTCATTAATGCTTGAGCTATCATAAAATCCTGACGAATTCTTAAGCTTCCTAAACTCACATGACCTTTAATAATTTCACCTGTTCTTGGATCAATTACACTATTACCATAACTCCAACCTCTTGTAGAGCGGTGTACCCATTGAATCACATTATATCTGCAATCCATTGGATCTGCATCTTCTGGAAGCATTCTTACTTGAAAAGCATTTTTGAAACCAATGCTTTCAAATGCTTCATTCCACCAGCTAGCTCCTTCTAATAATGCAGAGCGAACGGGTTCTGGAGTTCCAGGATCTAAATAATATATAATGGGTTCTATGGCTTCACTGATTGAATCATTTGGGTTTGCCTTTTCCAATCTGTGAC
>JARRKS010000047.1:0-9100 GCA_037387865.1 Flavobacteriaceae bacterium | reverse complement strand
AGGTGATATCAATAATCCTGATTATGCAAGAGCTCAACGAGAATACATTGAACAACGTAATAAATACACAGAGCTAAAGTCAAATTACGAACAGGTATTGCAAAGCATTAATTATGCAGATGAAGCTATTTCTAGACATCTTGGTAAAAAAGAATATACACTAGAAGAGGTTAATGCTATAAAAACTGAAGATGGAAGGCTTCAGCAATCTATCGCTATTATGAATTATGTTGTTGGCGTTTTAGAGCTTGAATCTGTAGCTAAAGCAAAAGAAACAATTACAGAAGATTTAAAAGAAATTAATATTTGGCTTGATTTTCGGCTCAACAAATCTTTTAATGGACGAAAAACAAATGATGACCCATATGATTTTTCGCAAAAGTTCTACGGAAATGGAAATATTAGACCTTCAGAAAAAGATGAAAGTCATGGTACGCACGTTGCGGGAATTATTGCTGCCGAAAGAAATAATGGAAAAGGTGTTGATGGCATTTCCAATAATGTAAAAATCATGCCTATTAGAGCCCTTTCAAATGCAGATGAGTATGATAAAGATGTTGCATTAGCTATTCGTTATGCCGTCGATAACGGCGCGAAAATTATTAATTTAAGCTTTGGAAAATATTATTCCCCTAACCCAAAGTGGGTAAGTGAAGCCATTAAATACGCAGCTGAACAAGATGTGCTAATTGTTCACGGATCGGGAAATGAAAGTTTAGATATGGATAAAAGGAATAATTACCCTAATGATCAGTTTGATAATAGCCCTGAAATCTCTGATAATTTTATAAGTGTTGGTTCTATTGAACCAAAATACGGTTCAAGTATGGTTTCTGATTTTTCAAATTATGGAAAAATAACTGTTGATGTTATGGCTCCTGGAGGCAAAATCTATTCAACAATGCCTGAAAATGAATACGAGTACCAAAGTGGCACTTCAATGTCATCTCCTGCTGTTGCCGGTGTTGCCGTATTAATAAGATCTTATTATCCTAAACTATCTGCTTCACAAGTGAAACAGATTTTAATGGATTCAGGCTTAACTATTAATACAAAAGTAATTGTTGGTGGTGATTCAGATAATATTAAACCATTTAACGAGCTTACAAGGTCAGGAAAAATTGTAAATGCATATAATGCATTAATAATGGCCGACCAATTCTCTAAAAATTAAATTATGAAGTATCTCTATTCTAAAATCACAAGTCTTTTTATTGTCTTTCTTTTAATAACAAAATTAAGTGCTCAACCAAATCCTGGTTATTGGCAACAACATGTAGATTACACTATGGAAATTGATATGAATGTAGAAACAAATCAGTATCAAGGTGTTCAAAAATTGGTATATACGAACAATTCTCCGGATGTTTTAAATCGGGTATTTTATCATTTGTACTTTAACGCATTTCAGCCTGGAAGTGAAATGGATGCTCGTTCATTAGCAAGTCCAGATCCTGATAGTAGAATAGGCGATAGAATAAGTAAACTTAACCCTGATGAAATTGGCTACATAAAGGTCTTGTCATTAAAACAAAATGGGGTTGATTTAGATTTTGAAACCGTTGGAACAATTCTGGAGGTTAATTTAGCAAGTCCTATTCAACCTGGAGAGCAAACAACTTTTGATATGATATTTAATGCTCAAGTTCCCATTCAAATTCGCCGTTCGGGAAGAAATAATTCAGAAGGTGTGGCTTTGTCAATGGCTCAATGGTACCCTAAACTTGCTGAATATGATTTTGAAGGATGGCATGCGGACCCTTATATTGAAAGAGAATTTCATGGTGTTTGGGGTGATTTTGATGTTAAAATATCAATCGATAAAGATTACACTATTGGTGGAACTGGATATTTGCAAAATCCAGAGGAGGTTGGTCATGGGTATTCTAGTAAAGAAGTAAAACATCATAAAGGAAAAAAGTTAACTTGGCATTTTGTGGCGCCAAATGTACATGATTTTACTTGGGCTGCAGATCCTGAATATATTCACGATACAGCCAAGGTTCCAGATGGTCCAACTATACATTTTTTCTATAAAAGCACTATGGCAAAAGGAAAATTAGAAAATTGGGAAAACCTGCAGCCAAAAGCCGTTGAGCTTATGCAGTTTTTTAGTGAAAATATTGGTGAGTATCCATATGAACAATACTCTATTATACAAGGTGGTGATGGTGGTATGGAGTATGGTATGTGTACTTTAATAGTTGGTGAAGGCTCTTTTAATGGCCTGTTTGGTGTGACCGCTCACGAAATGGCGCATAGTTGGTTTCAATTTTTATTAGCTACAAACGAACTTAAATATTATTGGATGGATGAAGGGTTTACAGAATACTATGGTGAATTGGCAGAAAGTGTGATTTTCAACAAGGACTTTTCGACCTCTATCAGAAAAAAATACAATACTTATATTGCTTATGCAAAATCTGGAGTTGAACAGCCTCAAACAACTCAAGCCGATCGATTTTTCTTTCGTAGGTCTTATACTATTTCTTCTTATTATAAGGGTTATATCTTTTTATCCCAATTGGGATATATTATTGGGCAGGAAAATTTTAATAAAACCATAAAAAAATATTACAAAGATTTTAAATTTAAACATCCTGTTCCTAATGATATAATGCGTACGGCTGAAAAGGTTTCTGGATTAGATTTAGAATGGTATTTAATAGATTGGACACAAACCACTAATAATATAGATTATGGTATAAAATCTGTTGAAGAAAACAATGGTGTAACAACCGTTAATTTAGAGCGTATTGGCTTAATGCCTATGCCGTTAGATATCCAAGTGGAATATGCTGATGGATCAAAAGAGTTGTTCTATATTCCTTTGCAAATGATGAGAGGAGAAAAACCTAGTAATGAGCCTAGAACTGTATTAAAAGACTGGGCTTGGGCATATCCTGCTTATGGCTTTACAATTAATCGCTCGAAAGAGGAAATAAAATCTATTGTAATAGATCCCAAAGGATTAATGGCAGATATTAATCGGGTTAATAACAAAATATAACTATGTCTTTGGTGTCTTAATACCACATTTCATTTTTATACATTTCTGCTTTTGCCACTCTTTCTCTGCTATATAGTTTAATGTGTCTTTTATCAATTTGCTGGCTTCTGTAACCAAAAAGATGAAAAAATTCTTTAGCCAAAAATCTTGCAGTTTTTAAATTAACCGAAAGAACGTGCTTTTGTTTATTTTCCCATGAGATTCCTGGCAACAAAACAAGTGTAGAGTCTATCTTGAATTTTCTTAATACACTCGAAAGTTTTAATATAAATGGATGAATCTTTTTAATAATGAAAAAGCCTTCTTGCCCAATTTTCTGATACAGAGGCATGAAAATTTTAGCATTAAATTTTGATTTAATTACGTTATTGTTACTTATTGCAATTTTAGTGCCTTTCTTAATTTTCTGAAAGCTATCAAACCCATTCAGCATTTTGAAAGAGTCACCATCTTCAATTTTATGTAAATATATTACTTCAAAAATATCTGAAATCTTCCTAGAGGCAGATTGTAACAATCTGTAATAAATATTCAAATTTTCAATATTATGTTTCTCAATACAGCCTGAAAAAACAAGTGTTAAATAAATAAATGCCTTTGCGTTTGAAATAGCTTCTGGGTCATCATGCTGACCAGACTCAAAACCCAAAGACACATATCCTAGTTGATTTATATAACTTAAAACAGGTCCGTTGAGATATTCTTCAATTCCTAAAACAATGGGAACAGGAAATTGTTTTGAAAACTTTCTATTAATCATTGCATCATTAATGGTAATAAATGGTAATGTTTTGCTTGATGTGGTATGTAGATCAATAAAATAAAAAGGTTCTTGGTTGTTTTCTAAAATCTCCTTTAAAATATTTGACAATTCAATGAGCTCTTCTTCTTCTGCATTTAAGATTTCTCTTTTGTTAATTTTATTTAAGTTATCAATTGTCCATAAACGGTTAAGATCTGAATCAATATATCTCAATTTTAAACTAAGGGCTTTTAGGTTTCCAGCAATACCATAAATAATTCCTCTTACATTTTCGTGGTCAATTTTTAGAAGAGTTTCTCTTAAAGCCTGAACACCAGCGCCTTCATTACCATGAATGCCCGCAAAAAATATAATATTAGGTCCTGAAGTTTTCCCTTCTATCTTGGCTATAATTCTTTTAAAAGAGGTTGTCTTTTTTGCCGTTTTTATCATATTTTTTAAAAGTCTTTGGAGGTTATAATGCCTAGTAACTCTTTTTTATAAACCACTGGCAGGCAATTAATGTTGTGTTGCTCCATTAAATTTTTTGCGTCCTCTAAGCTTTTATATTGTGTTATTGTATATAATTCTTTTTTCATAACCTCTTCTACAGAATAATTCAACCTATTAGGATCGTTAAGTATTGCCTTGACATCTGTCCATGAAATTAAACCAATTAATTCTTTGTTTGCATTTATCACGGGCATGTGATGAATATTTTTCCACTTCATAATGTTTATTACTAACTCCACACTATCATTTGCATCAACAGAAAAAATATTAGTTGTCATTTTATGTGTCACTTTTAAATTAACATTAAACGAGCTTAAGGATTTATCTTCAAGTATTTGCCACGAAGAAACTGGAAAATCGCTTTCTTGTTTAATATACATTTGAGATAAGAGTATTTGAGCGGATTCAAAAGGTTTTTTTGATTTTTGTAAATTCCTGTAGCTATCAATGATCCATTGTGATCCATTATTGTTTTTTACTCTATTTTCAATAATAGTAAGATAATATTCTACATCTTTAGGTGAAACGTCAGCGCCATAAAGACCGCTATAGGCCATGGGCAAGAACTCCTTTAAAATTAAATCTTGACTTGAATGATATTTTCCGTTCCAATAAAATTGAGCGGTCATCCCATATCTGGCCGCATTAAAGAAATTAGACTTCACATCTTTGAAGTCCATTTTTTTATGAATCTTTTCATATTTTTTTGACTTACCTAGCATAATCCCTACCCAAAATACCATATTAGCTATTTCGTCTTTCATTGTTGGTCCAGAAGGAATATACCTGTTTTCAATTCTTAAATGTGGTTTGCCTTCATCGTTAACACCATAACATGGTCTATTCCAAGGGTAGACTGTTCCGTTATGAAGATTTAAAGCCTTTAGTTTTGGTGTTTCTCCTTTCTTTAACATTTCAACACTATCCAATATATATTCTGAAGAAACTAAACTTCTAAATCTCGAAATGTTATCTTTAAAAATGTCTGTAATAGAGCCTGTTTCCCAATTATTTCCAAAGCTAACTCTAGATTGTTTTTCATTAAGCCTAAATGAGTTTGCCCTGGTGTCTACACTTTGAGTAAATAATGCAATTCTTGTTTCTTTCCATAATTCTTTGCCAAATAATAGTGGCGAATTTGTACATGCACTTAAAACTGGCCCAGATATGGCTTGTGCCCAATTATAATCATCTACAAAGTGATCAGGATTAATCTGTAAATGCATTTGAAAGCTGGTGTTACAACCTTCTAACATTACTGAGTTATGTTTAATGTTAAGCTCATCAACTCCTTTTATATGAATATAAAAATCTTGTTTTCTAGATTCTATTATTGCATCATTAATGACACTATATCTGTCAATTGGGGTCATGTATTTTAAGTCAACATGTTTTAGAGCTATGGTTGGTAAAATTCCTGTTAAAATAATTTTTGATTCATGGTTTTTGGCTGCTTCTTTAGCCTTACTTAATCTGCTCTTTAGATCTTTATAAAGCTTTGAAAAACAATTATCTTTAAGTTCAATAGGGTCTAAATTCAGTTCTAAATTATAGCTTCCTATTTCAGTTGTAAAATGACTGTCGTCAATTTCATTAAGAATGGCTAGTGAGTTATTATTGGGGTTAAATTCATGATCCACTAAACAAAATTCTTGCTCTGCTCCTATTCTAATTGGTTCTTTCTCTATCCAATTATCTTTGATCATTATTTCAAGGGCCTCGATGTCACTTAATAAATGATGAATATATTTCGCTTTGTCTTTTTTGCTATTTAGCTTAATAACCTTTAATTCTCCCACTTTTAAATTTTAATTATTAAAGATGTTAAATTAATATAAGACCAGAAAATATAATATGATTTTTATCATGCATGTATTATGTTCACAAATGGTTTGATATAGGCTTGAAAAACACACACATTTTAACAACATTACAACACAATATGCGTTTATGATTTTGTACATTGGTAGTGAAAATCCTTCCTTTGAAAAGGTGTCAATAAAAATGAGGAATCTTTTTGGCTTGTTTCTTGATAAGGTTTCTAAAAAAACTATTTAGCATGAAGGCTTTATTATATCTTTTTATCATTTTACTTCCCTTGGCGTGTTCAAATAATTCTTCAAATGCTGATTCAGAAGAATCAAATGAAAGAGAATTAAGTGAAACGGTACTTCAAGAGGCGGTTTCAGATAATGCAATGATGGTTTCGAAATCTTCGGTTCCATCAACGTTTGATCAAAAAATCATTAAAAACTCTGATTTACGTTTTGAAACTGAAGATCTAGACAAAACCTACAATAAAATTATTCAGTTTGTAAAACAAAATGAAGGTTTTATTCAAAACGATAATTCTAATAAATCTGGTAATAGAATGTCGAGGAATTTAGAAATTAGAATTCCAACAATCAACTTTCAAAAAACCATAGATTCTATCAGTAATTATGTGTCTTTCTTTGATACAAAGCGTATTTCGGCAAGAGATGTCACAGAAGAGTTTATTGATTTAGAAGCACGATTAAAGGCAAAGCAAACCCTAGAAAAGCGTTATTTAGAGCTTTTAAACAAAGCTAATACTGTTAAGGAAATGCTTGAAATAGAACGAGAACTTTCAAACATTCGTGAAGAGATTGAAGCCAAACAAGGACGTCTTAAATATTTAAGCGATCAAGTCTCGTTAAGCACTTTAAATATTGAATTTTATAAAATAACATCTAAAACAGGTGCTACTGTTTCTTATGGTTCTAAAATGTGGAGGGCCATTAAATCTGGTTTCAACGGTTTGTCTATATTCTTTCTAGGATTATTAAATATTTGGCCTTTTATAATTATTATGATTATTGCTTTTTTTGCAATTAGGCGTTTAATTTATAAAAAGAAGTAAATGAGAAAATTTAAAAATATTTTAAAAAATAAAATTGTGTTAGCGGTTTTAGCTATAACTATTTTTCTTTCTACAACTGCATTTCGAAATGACTTTTTTGAAATAGCGAAGCAAATCGAAATTTTTACGACACTTTTTAAAGAGCTAAACATGAGCTATGTTGATGAAACCAATCCAGGAGATTTAATGGATACTGCTATTAAAAGCATGTTAAGCGATCTGGATCCGTATACAAATTTTCTAAACGAGCAAGACGTCGAAGCGGCCAGAATCAACAATACGGGAGATTATATTGGTATAGGCGCTAAAGTAAAAACGCTGAAGGATAAACTTGTTATTATTGAACCATACAAAGATTATCCTGCAGATCAAGCTGGTCTTAAAGCGGGTGATGAAATCATTAAGGTTGGTAATACTTTTGTGGAAAGTTATAAAGAAGATTCAGGAGATCTGTTAAAAGGTTCGCCAGGAACTACTGTTGACGTTACATATTTACGCCAGGGTGAGCAAAAAACAGCGACGATAAAGCACGCAGAAGTAGAAATAGACGCTGTTCCGCATTTCTCAATGATCGATAACAAAACAGGGTATATTGTATTAAGTAGATTTAATAATAAGGCGTCGTCTCAAACAAATTATGCTGTAAGAGATTTAAAAGCTCAAGGCGCTGAAAGAATTATATTGGATTTAAGAGGAAATCCAGGTGGTTTACTTCACGAAGCAGTAAATGTTGTAAATATTTTTGTACCTAAAGGTCAACTTGTAGTTGAAACAAAATCTAAAGTCAAAAAATTCAACCGAACTTATTATACACAAAAAGAACCTTTAGATACAGAAATTCCGTTAGTTGTATTAATAAATGGCCGTAGTGCATCTGCAAGTGAAATTGTTTCAGGGACATTACAAGATTTGGACAGAGCAGTAATTGTTGGTTCTAGAAGTTATGGTAAAGGATTGGTACAAAGACCTAAACAGCTTACTTACGGTACGCAATTAAAGATTACTATTTCTAGGTATTATACGCCTTCTGGTCGTTGTATTCAGGCTTTAGACTATTGGAATCGCGATGAAGATGGTAGAGCTGTTAGAGTAAAACAAGAAAACTTTAACGAATTTAAAACTAAAAACGGACGAAAAGTTTTTGATGGCGGAGGTGTACTGCCAGATGAAGTTATGGAAATTACTAAAAACTCTGCTATTACCAATGCTCTGGTTAATGATGATTTCATCTTTGATTTTGCAACAGGTTATTATTACAATCATAACATAACTGATTTTAATAGCTTTGAAATAACAGATTCAGATTTTTTAGATTTTAAGCAGTATTTGGTTGCTAATGGTTTTTCATTTGAAACTAAAACTGAAAAATCTTTAGCAAAAGTTATTGAAGCTGCAAAAGAGGAGGGTTTGGCAGATGATATTCAAAATGATTATAGCACTTTAATAACTAATTTGAATTTTGCAAAAGTTAATGCAATTGATGAAAATAAAGCGCAGATAAAATCTCTCTTAACTGATGAAATTGTAAAACGTTATGTGTATAGAGAAGGTTTATATAACTATTATACATCACATAACCCAGAAATAAAAAAGGCTTCAGACATACTTAAAAACCCCACGACTTACTATAATTATTTGAGGTAATTTTAAAGAGTATTATAAAAGTTTTATCTTTATAGAGCTTATATTTTAAGAGATATAATGAGATTCTTACTTGTATTTATTGTTCTCTGTTTCAATTTTAGTTCAGGTCAAAATAACCTTAAACACGAAGTTTATTTTGAAACTGATAAGTTTAATGTTCCCTCAACAGAAGAAAACAGACTATTATTATTCATTAATTCTTTAGATACTGTTTCAGTCGAGAAAATATCTATTTTTGGTTTTTGTGATGATAGAGGTGCAGAAAATTACAACTTAAAGCTTTCTCAAGAGCGAGCGAATGCTATAAAAA
>JARRKS010000046.1:0-9955 GCA_037387865.1 Flavobacteriaceae bacterium | reverse complement strand
ACGCAAGTAATGATACCTTTGACGCTATTAATAAGCGTGAGCTAGAATTAGGTGCTGCTACGATGACGTCGTTAGTCTATTTATTTGATAAATACGGAACTTCACCAATAACAAATCATGAACAAATAAAAAATTAATGCTATGAAAAAAATCATAATAGTACTTTTAATTTCATTACATATGTATTCACAAGAAAATTCAGAAGCATTACCATATAATCAAATTCCAGATTATCCAGAATCTTACACAGCTGGAACTGTTTCAGCTAGAATGTTAGATGGTTTGGGTTTTAGATATTATTGGGCAACTGAAAATTTAAGAGAAGAAGATCTTGCATTTAGACCAAATGAAGACGCACGATCTTCAGCTGAAACTATTAATCATATATATGGCCTATCAAAAGTAATTGTGAATTCTACATTAGGGTAACCAAATATTAGAACTGAAGAACCTGAAATGACTTTTGCTGAAAAACGTAAAAAGACATTAGATAACATTAAAACAGCAGCAGATATTTTAAGACAAAGTGACGATATTTCTCAATTTATTTTAGTTTTTGAAGGTGAAAATTATAGAAATGAATATCCATTCTGGAATAATATTAATGGTCCAATAGCAGATGCACTTTGGCATTGTGGTCAAGTTGTATTATTAAGACGTTCTTCAGGAAACCCATTCAATTCAAAGGTTAGTGTTTTTCAGGGAAAATTGAGAGATGAGTAAAGGATATTTGCATCAAATTCATCCTGTACTTTCGGTAAAAAATGTTGTTGAAGCCCTTAAATTCTATGTAAATAAACTAGGCTTTACCATTGCATTTGCTGATGATTCAAAAAACCCAATGTATGCTGGGATAAGACGTGATGCTATTGAAATACATTTGCAATGGCACGATGCTTCAGAATGGGAATTCGCTATTGATAGACCCATGCTACGTATTGTTACTCAAAATATTGAAATGTTATACGAAGAATATAAATCACAAGACGTTTTTCATAAAAATACAAGGTTAAAAGAGACCGCTTGGGGAACGCGAGAGTTTGCGTTTTACGATCTTTATAAAAATGGTTTAACATTTTATCAAGATTTATAACTACTAATTTAGTCTTCTTCCAAAGGATGATTTAGAAAAATTCTTACTATTTGATATTTACCATTTATATTTCGGGTTACCAATAGGTTTTGATCATTAGGAGACCAGTTAGGTAAAATGTCTTCATTAGTGTTGAACGTAATTTGCGTTTTTCCGATACCATCATTTCTCATGGTGTAAATTTCGGGGTCCTCATCTTTAATAGATGCAGCATAAGCAACATTTCTACCATCAGAAGACCAAATAGGATGGAAGCTATGGTCTTTAAAATAAGAAAGTCTAGATCGTTCAAAAGTAATGTAGTTATATAGGTAAATAACATCAGTTTCTCGCTCGTTATTCTTATTTGATGAATACAAAATATTATCACCTCTTGGGGAATAATGTGGATACCTATTCACAATTGCATCATCAACAATTTTTCTTGTTCTTTTTCCTTTGCTATGGGCTATGTAAATATCAAAATCGTCTTCAGTATTCTCAAGATTAAAAATTACTTCTACACCATTTGGAGCAAATTGTCCATGGGTTTTTCTGCCATAAAGTGGTAATAAAATCACTGAAGTTTCTTTAGTTTCCAAGTCATACATATATAACTCACTTGTTCCTGTTCTGTCAGATTCAAATAGTACAATATCTTTATAAGGATGCCAAGTTGGTCTACGATCATTAGAGTTGGTTTTAATCAATCTTTTTTGATTGTCGCCACCAATATTCATGGTATAAATTTGCCAATATCCATCACGGTTGGATTCGAAAATTATTTTGGTTCCAGCTTTGTTATAACTGGCATAGCGATTGTCTCCATCTTGAGTAAGTTGTATTTCTCGATAACCTTTGTTCTGGGCAATAATAAAATTAGCCGAAATCAAAAATATAATAAAAAAGAATTTAGGTTTGTTCAGCCTCATGAAAATATACTAATTGGAATATATAAATCAATATGATATATATCATTTTAAATTTGCTCTTAATTATCGTAACTTAAGAAGCAACTAAAGTTAATGTAAATTTTTAAAACTCATAATTATGAATCCGCCAATGATTTTTACCGTAATTTTCTTCATATTCCTTTTAGGGGGAATACGTGTCATTTTTGAATACAAACGCGCTTTAAAATTCAGGTTTGGAAAGTATGTAAAGACCTTGCAACCAGGGTTTAGATGGATTATTCCCATTGTGGAAACCATTCAAATTGTGGATATTCGGGTGATTACTATAAATATTGTTTCGCAGGAAGTCATGACAGAAGATAATGTACCTTGTAGTATAGATGGTGTTGTATTTTTCAAAATAAACGATCCAGAAAAAGCGGTTCTGGAAGTTGAAGAGTATAAATTCGCCATTACGCAACTTTCGCAAGCGGCATTAAGAGATGTTTGTGGAAAGGTTGAGCTAGATACCATTTTGTCTAAGCGAGAAGAAATGGGCAAGAATATTAAGAATATTGTCGAACAGGAAACCGAAGAATGGGGCATTGAGATTATTGATGTTAAGATAAAGGATATTCAGCTGCCAGAAAATATGAGACGCATGATGGCCAATCAGGCAGAAGCGGAGCGTTCTCGACGAGCAAGAATAATTTTAGCATTAGCAGAAGAACAGGCGGCAGGAAAACTTTTAGAAGCAGGAAAATTGATTGATCAATCGCCTTCAGCAATAAAATTAAGACTTTACCAAACCCTTTCAAATATTGCTGCTGAAAAGAATTCAACTATTTTGTTCCCATTCCCAGAAGAGGTATTGCCTAGAAATGATAAAGAGAAACAAGCTAATTCTTAAGAATTTTTAAAGCTTTATTGGTTTCATTTGTAATTCTGTTTTTTAGAGTGCCAGTGAAATCACTTAAGTCTTTATAACCACTCAAAACCGTATGTTGGTGAAGTAATCCTTGAATTAATTTTTCTGAATCTGCTTTGGTTCCAACTTTTTCAAAAAAATTACTAGGAGAACTGTCCATATCCAAATATGATCCAGCAGCGTGTTGTTCTTCAATAATTGATGAAATAATTTTTTCTAAAACGATCAAAAAATAATCTTGCGAATTAGATAATTCAATTAACGCTGATCTTTGATCTTCGGTCAATAGGCTTAAATTTCCTGACGATTGCATATCCTTAAAAGTATAGTCTACGGGAGTGTACCTAAATTTGTGACATAATGAAACTGCTTTTGAACAACTGTCAATAATTGATTGAATCGGTAAATTGTTTTGGTTTTCAAAAAAGTTAAAATAATTCTGAAAGATTGCCCTATTTTTATTACCAATATTAACAATACTATCTATATTAACGAGATCAGCTTCTAAATCCTTAATTATTTTATTTTTATATAAGTCTGCTTTAAAATGAATTTTTCTTTCTTCGTTCCAATTATTTATTTGCAAAGCAATAAGAATACCAATCACGACAAGAATAATTTCACCAATAGCGTAAAGTAAGTATCTAGAAAACTTATTTTCTGAAAGTAATTGTTGGCGTATTTTTCTAAAGAATTTTATCATTCTTTCAAGGAAATTTCTTGGTTAATTAAAATAATGATATCATCAATAGAACTAGACAAATCTAAATAACGCCGATTAAGTGTCCTGAATACAGTAAATCTTTCTTTAAGTATGTGCACAAGTTCGTCATCGATATTAGACATTATGTATAGGTTAGTTTCCATACTATTATTTGAATCAAAAAGTGAGTACAAATCAGGACAATTTCTACAATTGTTTCCATATCTAGAATGCGAATGCAAATACGGCTTCAATAGATTACTGTCAATACCTTCCAGATACTCTTCTGCGGAAGCAACTCGCTTTAATTGTAGTTGGAAAAAGTCGGTAATTCTTTTTCTTAATTTGTCATTCGATATTATGTTAATACCTGTTGATTGTATTGTTTCATAAGCACTTAGTTTTGGATAGAGAAGGGAAACTTCTAGAATATATGTTGTTGAAATTTTAAGGGGAACTTTATCTGAAATACCGTTTTCGATTATAGTTCTATAAATTGAGTTGGTGGTATCAATAATTTGTTGTGATTTTTCAATATCGGTAAGCAAATCATTCTTGGTCTCAATAAGATCTTCCTTTAACTCTAATAAAAGCTTAACTTCAGTTTTTCTGTCTTTTCGTTCTTCATTCCAATTGTTAATCTGTAGTGCAATGAGAATACCAATTACAACAAGTATAATTTCACCTAGGGCATATTTTAGGTACTTTGTGGTATTGTTTTCCATAAGGAGTGATTTACGAATGTGACGAAAGAATTTAATCATTAATTGGTTGTTACTTATCAATTTTTTAATTCCTGTTCAATATATTGCAAAACAGTGTTGCAACTATTTATTAATTCTAGATAATAGCCATTACTAGCGCTCTGATTAAATGCTGTTGCAGAGATGGCTTTTACAAATATTTTAAATCTTGGGTCATTTTTGTCATTTAAAAAGGAAAAATCATTTTCATTCAGCATTTCAGGTTTAGTAAAAATGTCGGAAACACCATCATTGAACTTAATAAAATCTGTTTGAATAGTCTCGGCAGTCGCGACTGTTATCATCCACTGACCTATACCAGTAAACAATGCTCTTTTTTGGTCATATTCACTATACAAATCAACAATTTCTTCTTTTAATTCCAGATTTTGAATCAGTCCCAATGTTCCGGAACTTATCATGCCTTTATAGGTGTTATCATTAGGTGAAAAAACCTGATCTAAAGCCTTATCATATATCGAACCCATATATTTTACTTGATCTATATTGTGAACTCCTTGGTATAAAGTATCCATTAGACTTTTAATATCTTCTCTTAAGGCATTATTGGAAGTGATTATTTTTCTAAAGCTAATAGTATCCTGTACTAGATCACGATGAATTCTTACTAAATAATCTTTTCCTAATTTTTGCTCTTTGTTTTTTTGATTCCAATTGTTTACACTTAACGCAATGAGAATACCGATGACCACAAGTACAATTTCGCCAATAGCATATTTAAGGTAGTTAGTTGTTTTGCCCTCAGCTAAAAGTTTTTTGCGAATATGTCGGAAGAATTTAATCATTTATTATTCTTTATTATTTTGCCATAAGTAAGTTGTCTCCAAAGCCATTCCATAGGTCCAAATTTGTGACTTTTCAGCCACCATTTACTAAATAAAACTTGAAAGGCAAATATTAATAAAGCAATGCATAAAATAATGGTGAAACCAAATTTACCTGCAAAGCCAAAACCTATACCATAAAAAATAGTAATTGCTAAAAAAGTTTGCATTAAATAATTTGTTAACGCCATTTTACCAACTGGTGCAAACCAATTTAAAGCATAGATTTTTTTCTTATATAATAGTGCCAGTGTTGCTGCATAGCCTAAAGCAAGAGGCACAGTACCGAAGGCATAACTTAATGTATGCATAAAATTCCAAAAGTCGTTATGGTTTGAAAAGAAGGTTATACTAGTTCTAATAATACTCACTGTTAGGCCAATGCAAATTCCCCAAATTGCAACCTTTTTTAAAAAACGTTTATTCTCCAATAATTTTTCGTTTAGGATTTTTCGTCCTGCCCAAAGCCCAATAAGAAATATTCCTAATACTTTAAAAGCTCTGCCTTCTCTTAAAATGTCTGCAAATCGAATAATTGAGTTTCCAATATTCATTTTAAAGAAATCTATTAGATTATCATTTTTAAGATATTCAACAAAGTTCAACATAGAGATACCTTCCCATTCTGAAATTGCGAATCCTAAATTTTGATTGTATTCTACATTGAGATTGTAAAAATATCCAGGATAATTCCATCCAACAGAATTAATAATTATCCAATTTGCAATTGGTAGAAGAATTAAAATTATAGCTATTTTGATAAGTTTCTTGTCTGAAAAATTAACAAACCAAATAAGCACAAAACCAAGCAAAGCATACAAGGTTAAGATATCACCCAACCAGAAAAGTAGTAAATGAACTAACCCAAACATTAAAAGCCAAAACATTCTACGTCTAAAAAAAGGAGCAAAGGGCCTATTGTGCTTGGTTACATTTTGATACTGAATAGCACAACCGATCCCAAAAAGTAAAGAAAAAATAGAATAGAATTTACCATCTACCAGCGTGTACATTATAAAGTCTAAATGTGTATCGAAAGGAAAGGCTGCTGCTGTTAAAATAAATTCTGCCGGAAAGTCAAAATAACCAGAAAAATAAACAATGTTTGCACTAAAAATAAAGAATATTGCTATACCACGTAAAATGTCTAAATAGCTAATTCTGCTTTCTTTTTTTACTGGATGGATAGTTGTTTTGGTTGGTGTGTTCATATTTCCTAATCTTGCAAAGAGGATAATGGCAATAACCATAACGATGTCTAATCCATTCATTTTATAAATAACTTAACCACCATTTTTCTCTATTATTAGCTTTGTAAATCATGTATTTTTTTGAAATAGGATAGAGTATTGCAATAACTCCAACCCAAACAAAATAAACTACAAATAGTGAATATCCATATTTGGACATATTTGAAGGTGAAAATGCTTGATTTATCAAAATTAGCTCTTGCCAGTTTTTACTTAATATTAGAACTCCAAATAATGCAAGTCCATGAATTACAATAATATGCAAGAAATAGTAAAATAGTGGTACTCTACCAAACACCAAAAAGAAGTCGGTTATTCTGTTTTTAATATTTTCAATATAAATGAGAAATAAAAGGGCAGGTCCTAACGTAATTAATATAAATGCTAATGATGGAGGATATTTGGTGACATTAAAAAACGACAAAATCGTAAAGGTTGTGTTTTTTTGAATTGACCATGGTGATAAATCTCCATAGATGTTCAGTGATAAATCTCCATAGATGTTTATACCACGAATAACAAAAAAAGTAGTAATAGCTCCTAATCCTAATCTTAACAACCATTTTTTTCTTATTGAAGGATCAAAATCACGTTTATACAGCGTTCCAAAACAATAACCTAAAACAATAACTCCTATCCAAGGAATGATTGGATAACTAAACCTTATAGCTTGACCTCCATCTAGAAGAATTTGATGTCTTTGATGTAATGCATACCATATTGAAGATTCTAAACTATTTCCATGCAAGACAATACCATCTAATAAATTATGACCAGCAATTAAAATACATCCTAATATTAACAATATTTTATTAGGTAAGTAAATTAAAAAAGACAGACATAACATACTTAGACCAATGGCCCAAATTACCTGAAGTACTATTAATTGATAGCCAAGATCAAATTGCCAGACTAGATTATTTACCACAATTTCTAAAAAGATAAGCCAAAGACCTCTCGTAAATAAAAATTTTGCTAATTCTGGTTTCGATTTTTTGTTTCCATATAAAAAAGCAGAAGTACCTGCTAGAAAAACAAAAACAGGTGCGCAGTAGTGTGTAATGAACCTAGTGAAAAACAAAAAGGGTGTTGTTGTAGCCATATCAGTTGGCCCTAAAGCAGCTACTAAAGTAGAATTGCTTAAGTGAAAATAATCTCTTGTATGGTCTAATGCCATAATAACCATTACAACACCTCTTAAAATGTCTATGGATTCAATCCTGGTTGATTTAACTAATGTCATTTATGACTTTAGTTATTTATTATTAGCATCATGTAGTTGCTTTGTATCTACATATTGCTGGAAACCGGTTACTTTCCCATCATTAAGCGTCCAATGATGAGCTACTTGAGCATCGATAATTGCTCCATTCTTTTTTAGTTTTCCATTATATCTTAAAGTAGCAAGAACTTGGTTATTAGACATGTCATGCAGCTTAACATCAACAACATTAAAGTATTCATAATCTGCACCAACTCTTGCAAAAACACCATTTAAAACCGCATCTGGACCAATGTAAGGATTGCCATCTGCATAAGCATTTCCTTCAGCTTCAATCCACTCAACATTGTCATCCAAAACAGCAAGAACCGCAGGAATATCTCCTGAATTAAAAGATTTATAAATCCCATCAATAATACCTACATTATCAGGATTAGAAACGATGCCTAATTGTTGTAAAAAGACCATATTGTCCATAAAATCCTGTTCTTGAGCAATTTTACCATCTTTCATTTTAACTAATGTAGTTCCTTCAACATCAACGGTTTTCCCTGTTGGAGGCATACCAAAAAAATCACCAGAATGTGTGCCTTTAAAGTGCCAATGTTTTACAATTTTGTCTCCTTGTCCAAAAATATCTTTAATGGTAAACTCAACATCAGAAAATCCTGATACAAAATTTGAGTAATAATCTTTAAAGGCCTCAATGCCAACTATATTTTCTGGACTTGAAACGAGCGTTATATTTTCGTCAAAACTGTTACTGTTAATAGCATCTAAATTGCCATTGTTAATAATATCGTCCCAAGTTTGAGAATACATAGTGATATTGTCTTGTACTTGTTTTTCAGAAGAATTACAACTTATAAGAAATAATACTCCTAGAACACTTAATAATTTGATTACGTTTTTCATAATTGGTTGTATTTAGTTTTTAGATTAATCTATTTTAATAATTCCATTGCTTATTTCCTTAAACTTTGTAAACAACAGGGCATCATGACCTGGAATTATATATTTTTCATCTGTAGCTAATGTTTTCATTCGTTTTATAGCTTTTACATAGCCATCTGAATCAAAAGTGGCATTTTTTGGCGCAGACATTTCATGTTTGATGTTATAATATGTATATGCATTATCTGATGCTATAATAATGGTTTTATCTTTGGTTTGCACTTCTACATATTGCGAATTAAATGTATGTCTAGAACCTGTGTGTACTGTAATGCCCGGAATTATTTTAACATTATCACCATCAACAAGAGTAAGTTTCCCTTCTAAATTTAAATCTATAAGTTTTTTAACATCTCTTTTATCTGCTATGGCAACGCCATCTTTTTGCCAAGATTCACCTACACAGTAATTAAAATCTTCTTTTTGAATCCAAACTTGAGCATTAGGAAATAAATCTACACCATCCATATGATCCCAATGGGGATGTGTTAAAATAATATCAGTGATATCGGTTGCTTTTACATTAAGACCTTGAAGCATTTTATCTGGTCTGATGTAATTTGTAACTCCATAATCTTTTGCACTTTCAATATCTTCTAAAAACCCAGCATCGACTAGAATGTTTTTACCTTTGTCATCTTTTATTAACCAAAACATAAAAATGGCTTTTCCTGTTTCTTCTTCTGGTGCATCTAGTACTAGATATTTTATAGGATAAGGTTCTCCATTGAAAACATCAGCATATTTAATTGCATATACATCATAATCTGGATTTTGTGCAATTGATGCTATACTTAAAAGAATAATAACTATAAAAACAATTGGATTTCTCATTGATAGTGTTTAGTTTATTGTTATTGAATTTTAAAGTTATCAATTGCCTTTCGTTGCTTTTTAAAATTAATCATTTTAATGAATACTATAGTAAGTATAGGTGAAATAGTTATACATATAAAAACATATTCCCAAGACATTATTTCTTTTAATGTTCCTACAAGTCCTGACCCAATGGCTCGACCCATATTAGATAGAGCCATAAAAAGTGTGAATTGTGTAGCTGCAACCACTTGCCAACATAGTTTCATACTCGCAGCAAACATACCAATACAAAGAAAGGTATAGAATAAATAATACAGTAAAATAAAGGCAAATATAATCTTATCGTTACTCCACAAGTTTGGTATTATTGCAATACCACCTATTAATAAAATGGTTACGATAAGATAAATAATTATCATTTTTTTGTCACCAAAAAAATCAACTAATGCTCCACCAACAAACATTCCAAAAAAACCTCCTACAACGGTTGTGATAGAATATACTTGAGAATAGGATGTGTTAGTCC
>JARRKS010000045.1:0-7838 GCA_037387865.1 Flavobacteriaceae bacterium | reverse complement strand
ATTTGATTTTAATATTTAATGAGGGAATAGCAGTGGATAAGGTTGCTAAAGATGTAATTAGATTTGGGGTCATAATTCTATTCTTCTTATTATACAAAACAACTTATAAGCTTCTATTAAATCAAAAATAAATGTTAAATCACTTAAATATTCGATAAAATGAAAATCACATTCTTTTTATCGTTAAAATAAATCATTTAACCTACTATACTTTTTCGCGTTTTACAATAAATATGATTAAAATTCATTTTTTATTTGTTGCATAACAGCATTGTTATTTATGATAATAGCTTAACTTTAAGTTAAATTACGGTGCCAAAGTAGTTCATTCATCGGAAAAAAACAACATTTTGCCGATAAAAATCGCATTTAATCGATAAAAATGAAGAAAATAGTTTTTGTAAGACATGCAAAATCATCTTGGGAATATAATGTTCCTGATACAGATAGACCACTGAAAAGTCGCGGTATTAGTGATATTGTTAATATTTCTAACAAATTTAAAATGAGTAATATAGGCATAGATGCGATATTTTCCAGTTATGCTAAAAGGGCTTCAGATACTTGTGATATTTTTGTCGAAAATCTTGGATTTTCTCCAGAAACTATTCAAATTTCAGATAAATTATATGATTTTAGTGGCAATCAGGTAGTTAGTTTTATCAAATCTCTTGATAATTCCCTTAAGACAGTAGCTATTTTTGGGCACAACTATGCTTTAACTTCAATTGTGAATACATTTGGTGATAAATATATTGATAATGTACCTACAAGTGGTTTAGTCATGATTGAGTTTACGATTAACAGTTGGAAAGATTTAACGCAAGGTCATACTGCTCTAGTATTAATTCCTAAAGAATTAAGGACCTGAAGCAAAACTTATTGATTCTTCACTTTATTGAAACCACTATTCTTCAAATAAATAAAAATTAATATTGAATATTTCCTTAAGAAATTGCATATCATTATTTTATTATAAAGTATAATGTCATTATTACTGATAAGAAATAAAATATATTTGTACATATTCAAAACCAAAAATGATTAAAACGCAGATAAAAAATAACATTTATATCAATAGAGAAATAAGTTGGCTAGATTTTAATGCCAGAGTTTTGCAAGAAGCTGACGATGAAAATGTACCGTTAATTGAACGTTTAAGGTTTCTTGGTATTTTTTCTAACAATCTGGATGAATTCTTTAAAATAAGATATGCAACTGTAAAGAGAATTGATGAAGCTGGCAAAGGAGGAAAAAGTGAATTAGGAGGTATTAGAGCAAAAGACCTATTAGAAATTATTACAAAAACTGTTATTGAATTACAAAGTGAAAGCTTGAAGATATTGGATGATATTCAAAACAGATTACAAGATGAGAAAATATATATCATTGATGAGACTCAAATAAATGATACTCATCATGAGTTTATAAAAAACTATTTTATCCAAAAAGTTAGCCCAGCTCTAGTAACAATCATTTTAAGTGATGCAGTTAACCTACCAAACCTTAAAGATGATGCTGCATATTTAGCTGTAAAAATGCAAATGAATATTGGTAAAGTTCTTTATGCTTTAATCGAGATATCGAAATCTATGGATCGATTTGTGGTTTTACCAAGCACAGATAAAAATAATTATATCATAATACTTGATGATTTGTTAAGATATTGTTTGAATGATATTTTCAATATTTTTGATTATAAAAGTATCACTGCTCACATGATTAAAATAACCAGAGATGGAGAATTAGATTTTGAAAGTGATTTTAGTAAAAGCTTTATTGAGAAAATTTCGGATAGTGTAAAAGACCGTCAGATTGGAGAGCCTGTTAGATTTGTTTATGATCAAACAATTGAAAAAGGCACTTTGGAATATCTTATGAATAAAATGAGCATTGATTCTACAGATAGTATTATACCTGGCGGACGCTATCATAATAGAAGAGATTATATGGATTTCCCTAGTTTAGGAAGACATGATTTACTGTATAAGAAATATAACGGACTTGCAGTTAAAGGTTTAAGTTTAGAAGGAAGTATTTTTAATGCTATTGCACAAAAAGATTATTTACTCTACACACCTTATCATACATTTTCTTATGTGGTTAAATTCTTACGTGAAGCTGCATTAGACCCAACAGTAAGAACAATCAAAATTACAATTTACCGATTAGCCCAGATTTCTCATGTTGCAAGTTCTCTTATTAATGCAGCTAAAAATGGCAAAAAAGTCATGGTTTCTATAGAGATTAGAGCACGTTTTGATGAACAGGCTAACATTGACTATGCAGAGCAAATGGAAAAAGAAGGGATTGCTCTGTTTTTTGGAGTTCAAGGCTTAAAAGTGCATAGCAAAATGTGTGTTATTGAACGTGAAGAATCAAAGAAAATTAAAAGATATGGTTTTGTAAGTACAGGAAACTTCAATGAATCTACAGCAAAATTGTATACAGATTATACACTTTTTACGTCAAATCAAAGTGTCTTAAAAGATATTAATAAAGTATTTAATTTCTTTGAGTATAATTATAAGATATATAGGTATAAGCATATTATAACATCACCTCATTATACGCAAAAGGTTTTATTTAAACTTATTGATACAGAAATTGAAAATTCAAAATTAGGTAAATCTGCGAGTATCAGAGTAAAACTGAACAGTATATCAAGTTATACCATGGTAGACAAGCTATATGAAGCAAGTAGGGCAGGTGTAAAGATCCAAATGATAGTAAGAGGAATTTGTTGTTTAGTTCCTGGTATTGAAGGTATGAGTGAAAATATTGAAGTCATAAGTATAATTGACAAATATTTGGAGCATACAAGACTGTTTATATTTGAGAATTCAGGAAATACAAAAGTTTATATATCTTCTGCAGATTGGATGACCCGAAACATAGAAAATAGAGTAGAAGTAACCTGCCCAATTTATGATGAAAGTATAAAACAAGAGTTAATTGATACCTTTAAAATTTGTTGGAGCGATAATGTAAAAGCTAGAAAGATTAATAGTACCAACAAAAATGAATACAAGGTAGATAATCATCCCAAAGTTAGGTCACAGTACGCTACTTATGATTATTATTTAAAAAAGTTACAAAGTTAGTATGCTATCAATAAAAAAATATGCAGCTATTGACATCGGTTCTAATGCTGTAAGACTACTAATTTCAAATATTATTGAAGAAAAAGGAAAACCAACCTTATTTAGAAAAAGTTCATTAGTTCGTGTTCCAGTACGTTTAGGTTCTGATGTGTTCATTAAACAAAAGATATCCAAAGAAAATATACATAGAATTGTGGAGACCATGTCTGCCTTTAGATTACTAATGAATACACATAAGGTGGTTAAATATAAAGCATGCGCCACATCTGCAATGCGAGAAGCTTCAAATGGTCAAGAAGTGGCTGATTTAATATTAAAAGAAGCTCAAATAAAAATTGATATCATTGGTGGAGAAGAAGAAGCAGCAATTATTGCAGCTACCGATTTACAGGCTTATATTGATAACTCTAAAACCTATTTGTATGTTGATGTTGGTGGCGGTAGTACAGAATTTACAATAATAAATAATGGAAAATCTGTTATTTCAAAATCTTTTAAAATAGGAACTGTAAGGCTGTTAAATGATATTGTTAAAAATGAAACATGGATTGATTTAGAACATTGGATTAAAGAAAATACAAATACCTATGATAAAATTGATGTAATCGGTTCAGGAGGAAATATTAATAAGATTTTCAAAATATCCGGGAAAGCATTAGGAAAACCGTTAACGTATTTTTATTTGACTTCCTATTATAATACGCTTCAAAGTTATTCTTATGAAGAAAGAATAACACAATTAGATCTAAATCAGGATAGAGCAGATGTAATTATTCCAGCTATGCGTATTTACCTTTCTGCCATGAAATGGAGTGGAGCAAAAGATATCTATGTTCCTAAGATTGTACTGGCAGATGGTATCATAAAAAGCATGTATTATAAAACCATTTCTAGCAATACACAGTAAAAGTTTGCATTTAAACTTAAAAATATCAGCATTTTAAGAAATTAATTTATCTTCGACTCATAAATCGATGCTAATGATTTAGCCCAAACCTATAACTATGAAAAAAACTATTTTATTATTCGTACTACTTTGCGTTTCTTTTTATGGATTTTCACAAGACGCCAAATATGGAGTAAGAACAGGATATAACATATCTAATCTTGACTTTGACGGAACGCCAATTAATGAAAATAAACACAGAAATGGCTTTATGATTGGCTTTTTCGGTGAGTATTTTCTATCAAAAACAATTGCTTTAGCTCCAGAATTACAATTTTCAGCTGAAGGAGCAAAGCGAGAAGCTTTTAAATTAGACTATATTCAGCTTCCAGTAATGTTCAAATTTAGAATAAGCGAAAGGTTTGCTCTTGCCGCTGGCCCACAAGCTGGTGTAAAAGTTCATAAAACTGAAGATGGTATAAAAAACTTTGCATATTCTGGAGTAGCAGGTGTTGAAATTAAAATTTCTCATCAGTTTTTTGCTGATGCAAGATATACTTATGGATTCACTAATATTTTTGAAGATTATATACCAGCTGAAGCCATTAATACTAATATACAATTAGGATTTGGTTTTAAGTTCTAACCGTGTATAGTTTCTTTTTTACCTAGATTTTTCATTATTTCAGACTCATATTCAAGAAGTTGTTGCCATTTAGCATCAACTTCTTTTCTATTTCCATATTGTCGAGCAAAACCTAAAAACATCGTGTAGTGGTTAGCTTCACTCACCATAAGATCTTTATAAAATTTCGCAAGTTCTTTATCTTCTAATTCTTCTGAAAGCAATCTAAATCGTTCACAGCTCCTAGCTTCAATTAATGCAGCATATAGCAGTCTATGTACTAATTGTGTTGTTCTGCTACCTCCTTTTGGAAAAAATTTCACAAGCTCAACCACATAATCATCTTTTCTATCTCTACCTAAAGTCCATCCACGTTCTAAAATTTTATCGTGAACCATCTTAAAATGACTAATCTCTTCTTTAACCAAAGCAACCATTTCTTTAACTAAATCTGTATATTCTGGAAAACTAACAATTAATGATATTGCCGTACTGGTAGCTTTTTGTTCACAAAAAGCATGATCTGTAAGTATTTCTTCAATATTTTTTTCTACAATATTAACCCAACGAGGATCTGTTGGTAATTTTAAGCCTAGCATTTAGATATATTCTTTTTTAAGTTGTTCTCTTAATATAAACTTGCCAGTATCTTCAATATAAATTTTGTAAACTGAACTTACGACATTATTAATTTTTGCGAATGTTAAATCTATAACTAATAGATTATCCAAATAACTGGTCATTTCATCAATCTCAACATTCTTTAAAGTAGTATCTTCTAAATTTACAGAAGCCACTAATGAGTTACTTAAAAACTCTTTATTTATTACGTTGTTAAAAATTTCTGAACCTTGTTTATAGACGATAATATGTGCATTAAAATCACGATAATATTCTTTGTACTGGATTGCATCTTTTTTGAATGTTTTTAAAAAAGATTTGCTCATATCCGAATATATCGTAATAGCAATTCTGGTTCCGTCATTTAATATAGTATCTGTCTTTGTTTCTGTATAAGTTTCAGGTATATAAGTAACATGCTCTGAAAATGAGTCTAACAATTTATTTTGTTGTAAAATTTCTTTATTAGACTTATGAACTCTGTCTCGACCATCACAACTAATGCAAGTTATTGTTATAGTTATTACAATTAATATTATCTTTTTCATTTTCAATTAATTAAATATCTAGATCAAAAGTTTTTCTTAAAGAGTCTATTGATTTATTTTTCTCTTTTAATTTTTCATATTTTTCTCTAGGAGTATAAGCATATTGCTTTTCTAATTCCTCGTTAACAGCTATACTTAAATCGATGCTATAGTTATTTAATTTCTTTCTTAAAAAACTCAATAATTTACCCTTATGCCTTTCTATTTCTAATTTATTTGTTTGATTAGGAAAGGTTAAATGAATTGTTGTTTCTTTAAGAGTTGGTTTATCTATAGAAAGAATAGAAGCCAAATTGAACTGACCTTTTTATTCAATGGAGTTGACATATTTTGTCCAAACTTTTTGCATTGCGCCCTCTGTAAAATCTTCTTTAGGCAAATCCTCTTCATCAACAATAACCTCCAGTTGTCTTAACTCATATTCTTTTTTTGTTTTTATACTACTTAAAGATAATCCAGAAACACGTTTATTATCTTTCTTTAATATGATCTTTGGCGATTCTTTAACCAGAGTTTCAGACGAAGAAAGTAATTGATCATCTTCAAGTTTTATTTCAGATGATTCATCTACATAAGCTTTGACCACTTCTTTCTCTTCTTTTTCTTCATTTAGAGCATCTGAAGTTTTAACAATATTATTTTTTTCAGGAATAGTTACCTGGATAGGGCATAAGGCATAACTCTACCAGCAATCGTTGATTCTTGCTGTTTTGTATTTAAGGTCACATTCATTAGCTAGTTCAATGCCTTGAATCAAAAACTCTTGTGAGGCCTTTGTGGATTGTTCTTGATATTTAGACGAAATTTCTTCACCAACCTCAAGTAATTCTAAGGTTTGTGGATTTTGACAAACTAATAAGTCTCTAAAATGACTTGCCAATCCAGCAATAAAATGATGACCATCAAACCCTTTAGAAAGCGTTGTATTAAATGCAATCAATAATTCAGGAATGTTGTTTTCTAAAATAAGATCGGTTACTTTAAAATAAGTTTCATAATCAAGAACATTTAGATTTTCTGTAACGGCTTGTCTTGTCAAATTTTTACCAGAGAAGCTAACCACGCGGTCAAATATAGAAAGCGCATCTCGCATCGCTCCATCCGCTTTTTGTGCTATAATATGTAACGCATCATCTTCAGCAGTTACACCTTGTTCTTTTGCAATATATTTTAAATATTCTTTAGCGTCTTTAACCGTTATTCTTTTAAAATCAAATATTTGACAACGAGATAAGATGGTTGGTATTATCTTATGCTTTTCAGTTGTTGCAAGAATAAAAATGCAATGTTTAGGTGGCTCTTCTAAAGTCTTTAAAAATGCATTAAAAGCAGATTGTGAGAGCATATGAACCTCATCTATAATATAGACTTTGTATTTACCAACTTGCGGCGGAATACGTACCTGATCTGTTAAGTTTCTTATGTCATCTACAGAATTATTAGATGCAGCATCCAATTCAAAAATATTAAATGCAAAATCTTCATCTTCCTTTTCTGTACCATCACTATTAATCATTTTAGCAAGAATACGTGCACATGTTGTTTTACCAACACCACGAGGACCAGTAAATAATAAGGCTTGAGCTAAATGATTATTTTCAATAGCATTGAGAAGAGTATTTGTAATAGCAGTTTGACCAACAACATCTTTAAACGTTTGTGGTCTGTATTTTCGTGCCGATACTACAAAATGTTCCATTGAAAATAATTAGAGTAACAAAGTTAAAAATTCGACTTAAAATTAAGAATTATGTCTCTGCTATTTAAAACGAGTTATTAACAATTTAAGTACCTTTGCAGTGAGTAAATCGCCTTATCGCTGTTTGTTTTTGCAAATGGAGGAAAGTCCGAACACCAAAGTGCAACATAGTGGTTAATAGCCACCAGCCGTGAGGCTAGGAAAAGTGCAACAGAAAGAATGTACAGGTTAGGCTGTAGTGAAATCAGGTAAACTCTATGTGGTGCAATGTCATGTAAACCAACGTTTGAGGGTTGCACGCTCGATTGTTGGAGGGTAGGCAGCTAAAGTTTGCTGGTAACAGCAAACGCAGATA
>JARRKS010000044.1:0-6590 GCA_037387865.1 Flavobacteriaceae bacterium | reverse complement strand
GCTCTTAAATAAGGTTTTTAGAATATTTGATTCAAGATGTTTTGCATAAGTCACCGTAATTTTTACTTCCTCTTCTTTATGTGTTAATCCTTTTGTTCCTAAAGTTGGATTTGAGTTTTCATTACCATTAAAAGTACCAATACCATATACGTTAAAACTACAATGACTATAATTCCCAATAGTTCCTGCTCCTGCATCGAATAATGCTTGACGTAACGTTTCGGCTTCCTTTTTTGGAACATAAGTTGTGAGTTTTTTTATAGTTTCTGGTTGCGGAATTAAGATTTGTTTATTGGTCAATCCTAATTGATTACATATAATGTCATTAACACCTTGCAGAGCATTATCTAAAGCAGTATGTATAGCGAATATGGATATATCATGTTTAATGGCTTTCATCACAACACGCTCTACATAGGTTTTCCCAGTTATTTTTTTAAGTCCTTTAAAAATTATTGGATGAAAACTAACAATGAGATTACAATTATTTTCAATAGCTTCTTCAAGAACAGTTTCTGTAGTATCTAATGTAACTAAAATGCCTTTTACTTTTGATTTTTTATCTCCAACTAAAAGACCAACATTATCAAAATCTTCTGCATAAGCCAATGGAGCAAGTTCCTCTAAATGATTTATAACATCCTGAACAATCATATTTTTTAAATTAGGGTTGTAACAAAGATAAAATATTTAATTTCGCTTAAATGAAATTACTACGAAACATATCGTTTCCTTTTGTCCCAGTCTATTATTTGGTTACATGGACAAGAAATAAAATGTATGATCTAGGTATAAAGACTTCAAAATCTTATACTATTCCTGTTGTTTGTGTTGGAAATTTAAGTGTTGGTGGAACTGGTAAAACACCAATGATTGAATATTTAATTAGATTATTAAAGGATAAACATAAAGTAGCTACTTTAAGCAGAGGCTATAAGAGAAAGACCTCTGGATTTCAAATGGCCAATAAAGATTCTTGGGCTGAAAGTATTGGTGACGAACCATTTCAATTTTACAATAAATTTAAAAACGAAATTATAGTTGCAGTAGATTCTAACAGGCAAAATGGTATTGAAAAAATCCAATCTTTTGATGATTCTGTATCTGTTATTTTGCTTGATGACGCTTTTCAACATAGAAAGGTAAAGGCTGGTTTAAATATTTTATTGACCACATCTGATTTTTTATATGTTGATGATTTTCTATTACCAACTGGTAATTTGCGAGAGCCTAAATCTGGAGCAAGGCGAGCTGATATTATTGTGGTAACTAAATGCCCTAAAACTTTATCTAATGAAGAAAAAATTAATATTGTTAAGAAACTAAAACCTAACTCGAACCAAAAAGTATTTTTTAGTTCAATTCAGTATTCAAATTTTATAGTTAATAAAAATAAAAAGATAAACCTTCATGATGTAAATGATTTTACTTTAGTTACAGGAATTGCAAATGCAAATCCTTTAGTTAGTTTTTTAAAGTCAGAAAATAGGAAGTTTGAGCATTTAAGTTTTAAAGACCACCATGAGTTTTCTGAAAGAGATATTTCACAATTTTCAAATGAGGAACTTATCCTTACAACAGAAAAAGATTTTATGCGGTTACAAAATAATGTAGTTTTAAACGAAAAGTTATTTTATTTGCCTATTGAAGTAAAAATTTATAATTCAACAGAGTTCAATAATCTAGTCCATAATTTTGTAAAAAAGGAAAAGTAAATTATGCAGATTTTATTTTTTGATCTCTAGTAATTAAAGCATTAAAAAGTTTTTTCTCAAAATCTTCTTGTTTAAAGGGTTTAGAAATTATATCATTAAAACCTGCTTCATCAAACTCGTGCATTTTGTCTTCTAGTGTGACCGCAGTTAGTGCGAAAATGGTGAGTTTTTTATCAAATGTTCTGATTATTTTGGTTGCTTCAAGACCACTTATTCCTGGCATGTGGATGTCCATTAAAACAACATCATAGGCATTATTTTTTACCATATCAACCGCTTCTTCACCATTATCTACAACATCACAGTTAAGATTCATTTTGTTCAATATTTTTTTGGTAATCATTTGGTTGATCTTGTTATCTTCAACCACCAAAATTTTAACTTTACTTAAGTCCATATCGTTAATGTCCTTAAAGTAGTTAGAGCTTTTTTCGGTAGCAATCTTATCAGTGTATTCTAAAGGCAATTCGAAAGTAAAAGTAGTTCCTTTGTTTAGTTCACTTTCCATATATATTTTACCATTTAAGATCTCTATAAGACCTTTTACAATAGATAAGCCTAGCCCAGTACCACCATATTTACGATTTATTTGTATAGATCCTTGAGAGAAACTCTCAAACATGTTTTCTTGTTTTTCTTTTGAAATACCAATACCATTATCTTCAATTTCAAAGCGCAAATTAAAAATGCCATCTTTTTCACCTATTTTAGAAACTCTTATCCAAATGTCACCATCTTTGGTAAATTTAATTGCATTGCCAATTAGGTTAATGAGTATTTGAGAAATCTTTAACTGATCAGCTATAAAATTGTTTGGTAAATCTTTTTCGTAATCAAAATGAATTTTGATGTTATTATCTAAAGCTGAATTATTTAAAGCGGCAACCACATTGGTAATTTTCTTTTTAAGATCAAAAGGTTCTGGTTCAACTTCCACCTTATTTGCTTCAATCTTATTTATTTGAAGAATGTCGTTTATAAAGGTTAGAAGATAATCGCCAGAAAACTTTAAAGATTTTAAATGCTTTATTTGTTCGGGCTTTGGGTCTTCGTCCAACAACATATTACTCAAGCCTGTTACAGCATATAGTGGTGTTCTCAACTCATGCGTTACAGTTGAAAGGAAATTTGCTTTAGTTTTTGAAGCCAATTCTGCTTTTTCTTTTGCCAAAATAAGCTCACTATTCTTTTTATGGAGCATATTGTTGGTTTTTAATCTTATATTATTATTCTTATAAAGTGATAAAGTTAAAAGTGATAATATGGTAATTAAGGCGACACTCAAAATCGTTGTTAAGCGTCCTAAACTGTTCTCACCTTTAAGCTCTGCCAAATCTGCTGCTTGCTGCTTTTGGTACTCAGTTTGGTTGTCAATTAAAAATTGAATTCTCTTATCTGGTGATAAACTTTCTCGTTTTACTTCTATTAAGGAATCAGAAAGCTTTATGTATTGCTTTAAAAAATCATTTGAAACTTTAAATTTTTCTAACTCATAATTAATGTTACTTATAATGAGATAGGCTTCATTAATGACATCAAAATACCGATTGTTCTTGGCTATGGTTAGACCTTCGTTTGCAAGTTTTAATCCGATATTTTTATGACCTAGTAATGACGTTACTTTTCCGTAATGAATTAAGGTTCCACTTTGTATTTTCTTTAAATCATATCTTTTTGCTAGTGCTAGTGCTTGCTCAAAAGAAACTTTTGCTTTTGTATAGTCTTTTAATTCAGTATAGGTTTTACCTTCGCTTAATAATACTTCAGCAACATAGTTATTAAGTTCTTCTTGTTCAAATAAAGATTTTGCAGATTTAAAATAATCTAAAGCTTGGTTATAGTCTTTTTTACTACTGTAAACAATACCAAAAGTCTTGTAAGTTTCTGCTAAATTGGCATCATCTTTAGCAAAACGTTGAATTTTTACAGCTTTTGTGAGCCACTTTAAAGCTTCATCTGGTTCTTCGATAATAGACTTTAGCTTTCCTATTTTAGAGTTAATTAGGCCAATATTCTTATTATCATCAATCTTTATTGCCAATTCTAATGCACTTTCAAGCTTTTCTTGTGCTTCAAAGAAGTTGCTATTATCAATGTCGTGTTGAGATTGAGTAATATTGTAGTTAATGCTGTTTATTATTGTTTCAGGGTCATCATCGACTGATTCTTGAGAGAATACATTGAAACTCAACAACATTATAATAGCACAAATATAGTTATTGACTCGGGACATTTTTTTAACACTATTATCGACAAATATAAATATTTCTTCGATAAAAGTCACTTTTTTTCCGATAAATTGCAAATTAAATCAATAATTCTTTTAGAATATCCCGTCTCATTATCATACCATCCTATTATTTTTACCATGTTTCCTATAACTGACGTCATTTGGGCATCGAAAACACAAGAGTGGTAATTTCCTACAATATCTATAGAAACTATCGGGTCTTCTGTGTATTCAAGGATATTTTTATACTTGGTCAAAGAAGCTTCTTTAAATGTTTGATTAATCTCATCTATTGTTACGTTTCTTTTGACATTAAAAGTAATATCGGTTAAAGAACCATTTGCTACTGGAACTCTAATCCCACAACCACCGATAACATGAGACAATTCGGGAAATATTTTTGTAAGAGCTTTAGCAGCACCTGTTGTAGTTGGTACAATGGATTGCCCAGCCGCTCTAGCACGGCGTAAATCTTTATGCGGTTGGTCGTGTAAGCTTTGATCAGTTGTGTATGAGTGTATGGTTGTAATATATGCTTGATCAATTCCGCATAAATTATTGATGATATCAATCATTGGAGCAGCATTGTTCGTAGTACATGATGCACATGAAATAATTGTATCATTACCATCTAAAATATCATCATTAACACCAACAACAATAGTTTTTATATCATCTTCAAGTGGTGGAACACTTAAAATAACCCTTTTTGCACCATTTTCAATATGATTTTGAAGACTATCAGATGTTTTAAACTTTCCAGTAGATTCAATTACAAAATCAATATTAAATGGTTTCCAGTTTATGTCTTTAGGATGATTGTGATTAAATAAAGCAATTTTCCTGTTATTAACAATAATATGATTTCTATCAAAAGAAACATCGTCATTCAAAACACCATGTATGCTATCGTACTTAAGTAGATGACTTAATGTTTTAGCATCAGCCAAATCATTTATAGCAACTACACGAATATTTGTATTGTCTTGAAGTAACCTAAAAACACGTCGACCAATTCTGCCAAACCCATTAATAGCAACATTTATCATTAGTTGATGTGTTTTTGTGCTTTGTATGAAGAACGAACTAGAGCACTACTTTCTACATGTCTGAAACCTAAATCAAGCCCAATTTGTTTATATTCTTCAAATTGTTGAGGTATAATAAATTCTTTTACTGGTAAATGTTTCTTACTTGGTTGTAGGTATTGACCAATGGTCACAACATCTACATCATTTTCTTTAAGATCATGAAGCGTAGCGATAACTTCTTCGCGAGTTTCACCTAATCCAAGCATAATACCTGATTTAGTACGTCTTTGACCTTGTTTTTTTAAATATTTTAAAACCCCTAAACTTCTTTCATATTTAGCCTGAATTCTAACTTCTCGTGTTAATCTTTTTACTGTTTCTATGTTATGTGAAACAACTTCTGGAGCAACTTCAATAATTCTATCAATATGTTGTTCAATACCTTGAAAATCTGGAATCAGAGTTTCTAGTGTAGTTTCTGGGTTCATTCTTCTTACAGCTTTTACAGTTTCTGCCCACATTATACTTCCCATATCTTTTAAGTCATCACGATCAACACTCGTTAAAACAGCATGTTTTATATTCATAATCTTTATAGATCGTGCTACTTTTTCAGGTTCATCCCAATCTACTGTTTCCGGTCTGCCAGTTTTTACACCACAAAACCCACAAGATCGTGTACATATATTACCTAATATCATAAAAGTTGCAGTACCTTCTCCCCAACATTCGCCCATATTAGGGCAACTTCCAGAAGTACAAATGGTATTCAATTTGTATTTATCCACAAGACCACGAAGCTCGGTATATTTCTTTCCTGTTGGAAGCTTAACACGAAGCCATTTTGGTTTTGGTTCACGTATTGTAGGTACGCTTAAATCAGTATCTGTATTCATCTTAAAAATCTTACTGCAAAGATACTAACTATTATCTTAATGTTATATTATAAAGTTGTGAGAAACCAGATACTAAAACCAATTAAGAAAATAATACCTAACCAGCTTAATATGTGCATTCTCATTGATGGATGCCACTTTTTAGGTGTATGTTTACTAGAAATTAGTTTATAATTTATAATGGCATAGAATGGTGCTGTTAAAAAGGATAAAATGGTAGCAATTTTAATCAATAACCCCATTTCTGAAGCTAAAAAGAAAAAGATGCAAATGGTGCCAACAGAAAGCAAAGCGATCCAGAATTTATAATCAAAATATGTATGTTTCTTAAATAACAATTGTGTAGTCCTCGCCATGGCTCTAGGTGAAGCATCAAGTGTTGTAAGTGTAGTACTAAACATAGTTGTAAATGCAGCAATGGCAATTACAATGTATGCCCAATTCCCTAAACTTTGTGTGTACATGTTTATTAATTGACCTGAAAACTCTCCTGCTTTAGAGCTAAACGATTCACCACTTTTATGCATGATTAAAGTTCCTAAAAGCACAAACGCAATTCCTAAAACAATGGTGGTTATAAAGCCAATATTGAAATCTAAAATTGCTGATTTTGTCCTAAAATTCTTTGTAGTTTTCTTCTTTTCTACAACCCAGAGAGATTGCATAACAGAAATATCTAAAGGCGCAGGCATCCAGCCCATAAAGGCTATTAAAAATG
>JARRKS010000043.1:0-6611 GCA_037387865.1 Flavobacteriaceae bacterium | reverse complement strand
AATACACATAAGTATTGTTTGACTGAATTTCTAGAAAATGTTGAAGCTTTAGACGGTTTTGAAATAATTGAAGTAGAATCTGGAGAAGTAAACAAAACTATTGAAACTTGTGTGGGCATTTGGAATACATTGTCTGATTTAGGTGCAGATCGGAAAAGTCTTATTATAAATCTTGGAGGTGGTGTTATAACAGATATGGGAGGTTTTGTGGCTTCTACTTTTAAACGGGGAATTAAATTTATCAACGTCCCAACATCATTGTTGTCTATGGTTGATGCATCTGTTGGAGGAAAAACTGGAGTAGATTTAGGGCATTTAAAAAATCAAATAGGTGTTATCATTAACCCCGAAATGGTATTGATTAATACAGATTTTTTAAAAACCCTTCCAAACAATCATTTAAAATCTGGGATGGCAGAAATGCTAAAACATGGACTTATAAACTCAAAAGCATATTGGGAAAAATTTTCTGATGTCTCAAATTTAACTTATAAAGATTTAGATATATTAATCTACGAATCCGTACTTATTAAGAAAGGCATTGTAGATCAAGACCCTTATGAAAAAAACTTAAGGAAAACTCTTAATTTTGGCCACACTTTAGGGCACGCAATTGAATCATATTTTTTAAGTAACCCAGATAAAGTTGATCTATTACATGGTGAAGCTATTGCTGTTGGTATGGTGTTAGAAGCCTATATTTCAGTTCGTCTATTAGGGTTTTCAGATGTTTTATGTCAAAGTATTAAAAAGATTATGATTAATACTTATGGCAAGGTGCAAATACTGGATGCTGATATTAAACCTATTATTGAGCTTTTAAAATATGATAAAAAGAACGAACACGGAAGTATCTATTTTGTACTACTAGAAGCAATTGGCAAGCCAAAAATTGATTGTATTGTTGATGATGAATTAATTTATGAGGCATTTAAATTTTATAATGTCTGAATTTTGAATTGAAATAATTTGTAAATTTATTGTAACTGTTTCCGAAATTGAACTAAATGATATAATTTAATTGTTAATTATAAAATTGTTACAATGCGCAGAATTATTGTAGATTATAAAAAAGTAACTCCAGAAATTCTTAAGCTTTTAACTGAAAAATTTCCAGATGGTTATGATGATGATGACATAATAACTTTTGATGATCATCACAACCAAACCATAGATGCGGTTGAGGTTAAAACGGATGATGCAATTTATTTAGTAAAAGTTAACAGTCGCCTGCATTATTCAATTGCTAATTTTGATAATCTTGAAATTGAAACAGATAATCTTGGTAATGTTATCTTGAATAATGATTTAAAAGAGGATGTATTTGAGGATGAGGAAGAAGAATAGCTTATAAATATTTCTCTTTAATTACATCTATATGATGTTTTTCGTGGCCAACTATCACAAAACCAATAGCCCTAACAGACATTTCTCCACCACTGGCAATACCTATATTTTTTAATATGTTATCATTAAAGCTTTTAAATAGTGAAATAGTAGATTGTTTTAATGCTGCATATTCATCTAATAAACTTTTTACACTTCTTGAATTCGCTAGACACACTTTCGCATAATTATTTTCATCAAAACTTGGTAATGGTGTTTTATCTTCTCTGGCAAAACATAAAGCTCTATAAGTAAAAACCCTTTCAGCATCAATTATGTGCTGTATTATTTCCTTAATTGTCCATTTTCCTTCAGCATATTGGTATTCATATCTTTCATTAGGTATAGAATCAAAAAAAGACAATGTTTTTACTGACAAATCTTCTAAACCACTTATTAAATCAGAGCAATCAGCCTTATTTATATAATTAGCATAGTACGGTAAATATTCTTTTTTTGGTACTTGAGAGGAATTCATTTTAAAAGTGATTTAGTTAAACGCTAAAAAAAGCTCTTAAAAAAGAGCTCGTACACTATAATTCGTTAAATATGGAATGCATTAGTCGTTTTTTATCGTTTATGCTTTCTTCTAAAGAAATCATTGTTTCAGTACGATGAACACCTTCAATGTCATCTAACATAAAAATTATGTCTTTGGCATGTTCAGTATTTTTTGCTCTAATTTTACAAAAAACATTGAATTTTCCAGTAGTTATATGAGCAACTGTAACGTAAGGTATTTCATTTATTCGTTCTAAAACAAATTTAGTTTGGGATGTGTTTTGCAAGAATATACCAACATAGGCGATAAAAGCATAACCAAGTTGATTATAATCTAAAGTTAATGATGAGCCCATGATAATACCAGCATCTTCCATTTTTTTAACTCTAACATGAACAGTACCAGCTGATATTAATAATTTTTTTGCTATGTCTGTAAATGGAATTCTAGTATTATCTATTAACATATCTAGAATTTGGTGGTCAATTTCATCTAATTTAAACTTCGCCATTATTTGTAAATTTTTAAATATAAATCAAAAATAATACATTTTTATTGATAAATATCTATTTTCTTTACATTTTATTTTGATTTTAGTGATAAATATTCACAATTTAACAAAACGAAATCGTTTTCGTAGCCCTCAAAAATTGGTTCTCTTTTTATGGTTTCAACTATTGTTTTATTAGCGTTAACTATCTTGTGTCCGAAAAAATTTTGAAGATTAGAAATTTTTTCAATTTTTGGTATAAAATGTACTTTTTCATCAATTAATTCTTCTTTATATAATATACCAATATCAGAGATGATATTTTCAGAAGGGCTTACTTGGGCATTTTTTATTATAATATCAAAAAAGTTCTTTTTATTCAAAGGAATATTAAAATATGGAGTGTATTTAACTCCATCTATATCGTTATTTGCTATATAACTTAAAGCAACAATATATGATTGAAAAATAAATTCTCTTGTTGTCTCACGGTTATAATCATCTGCAAAATGACCAGCTTCAATTAATATAGTTGGGACTCCAAAATTCTGAAAAGTATCACCCACACAGTTAATATTAAAGGTGTCATCATACATCCCAACTTGCTTTGGAATCTGACTTTGTAGAAATTCATTCATATGGCAAATAACTTCCATTGCAATCTTTCTGTTAGTTGTCACAGTACATTCCTTGTCTTGAGAAGGAGCCAAAAATGAAATAGTCGCTGAATTACTGGTGTTTCCAGCACCAAAAATTGTACGCTGACCATGTAAGTTAAAACAAAAATCCGGTTTGAAGCTTTCAAATGTCTTGCGCAAAGTAATGCTTTCAGGCTGTGATAAATCTTGGGCATCTCTATTCAAATCAATTTCATTTGCATTAACTCTTGTATACCTTTTTGCTCCGTCAGGGTTTAGTATAGGTATTACTAATAGTGTACAATTTTTTAAAATAGAGTCTAAATCATCAACTTTATTTTTAAAAACATTTAATAAATCAAAAATAGCTTTAGTGGTTGTTGATTCATTACCATGCATTTGTGACCACAACAAAACTTTCTTTTTTCCTAGACCAAGCCGAATAGAATATATTGGAGCATCATTTACAGAGTTTCCAATGTGTGAAATTTGAAAATTGCTTTTTAATTTTTCAAGTAAAGGCAAAATGTGATCGTTATTAATATATCGACCAAAAAGTGTCTTTTCCTTATTGTCATCAAAGACCGTTTTAATTCTTTCTAATTGCATTAAAAAAAGTTAGAATACAAATGTAAACATTTACTATTTTACATTTGTAAACTATATTATTTGTGTTTGTGTTCAACTTTGTAAACAAAAATTCACATTTTCTTCTAAAAATTTATTCGATTAGTATTTTAACATATAATAAACTATTTTTCAATATTTTATAATATTTTATATAAAGTTATAAATTATATATTAGTATTATTTTTATATTATTAAATACTCTTTTATCGTTATAAATACTACATTTGTACTTTAAATAAACTAATTGATAGTTTACAATGATAAACAGCGAGAATTTTGCTAAAAGACTTCAAAAAATTATTGACTTCTATGGTGAAACGTCTTCTTCTTTCGCCGAAAAAATTGGAGTACAGCGTTCCAGTATTTCTCACATACTTTCAGGAAGAAATAAACCTAGTTTAGATTTTGTTTTAAAAATTCTTTCCTCCTTTCCTGAAGTTGAAATGTATTGGCTTTTAAATGGTAAAGGGACTTTTCCTACTATTTCTAAACAAGAGTCTTCTATTCTTCCACAGACGAATAGATCTAAAGAAACAGATGAAAAGGGTAAAACTATTAAAAGAATAGTAATTTTTTATTCTGATGGAAGCTTTGAGAATTTTGAAAAATAAGATATTACTTTAGTAGATTTGTCAAAAATTAAATAAATGAGGCATTTAGCACTATTTTTGATTTTAATTAGTTTCTCAAGCTGTTATCATGTTGAACGTAACTGTAATTACTACAAAACTGGGAGTTTTTACAGTGAAATAGTTATTGATAGTATAACATATACTTCTAGATTTAAACGTACCGATAAGCTTCAAGTTGAGATTTTTGAAAATAAAATTGACTCTTCCAATGTACGATGGATTAATGATTGTGAGATGGTATTCAAAACAATCAATCCAAAAAGCAGAATTGATAAAAAAGATATTCATTTAAAAATTCTGACTACAACAGATACATCATATACCTTTGAGTATTCTTACGTTGGAGAATCTAAAAAACAAAGGGGTATTGCTTACAAGGATTAATTAAATGGATATAGAAAAGATTCTACCACTCTAAATTTCAATTCTCTTTTTTCTGTGATCTCATAGGTTAAGAACAATTCACCCCAAAATTGGCCATCAGAAAAATCGGCTATTATCCATTTATGGTTCAGTAGTTTTACGGTGTTTATAAGCATTTTTCTACCCTCTTCAGAGCTATACGGCACTAAAGGGTGTTCTCCTCTTTTTTCATTAAGGTTGTATAATTCATCTTTTATAAACGGAATTAATTCATCTACATTATAACCGTCTTTTTCAAAATAAGATATGGCATCTTCATTTCTATCAAGATTAAAATGGGATAAATTTAAAATTTCATCTTGAAGTACTACTATTGAGTCTTGAAGCTTTTCTTCTTTATTTTTTAACGATTCTAACTGTTTAGTGCTTTCTTCATGAATGCCTTTAAAATTAACATACTGAAATAAGATTAACAGTACAGAAAAAATAAACAGATACATAAAAATTTTATTCTTCATTATATAGTAATTTGCAAGTTATCGTAGGCTAAAAATACATTTTTTGGTAGTGTAGATTGTACTTCTTCATGAAAACCTAAAAGATGACTAATGTGAGTTAAATATGCTGTTTCAGGATTTACCTTGTTTATAAAATCTAAAGCCTCTAATAAATTAAAATGAGACTCATGTGGTTTGTGTCTTAATGTATTAATTACCAATACCTTTACTCCTCTAATTTTTTCAATTTCTTCGTTCTCAACAGTTTTCATATCTGTTAGATATGCAAAATCATTAAACTTAAAACCATAGACAGAAAGCTGATTATGATAACCTTTTACTGGGACTATCTCTAAATTTCCTAAAGTAAAGGGTTTATTTTTAATCTTATGTTGTTCTACACTTGGTGCTCCAGGATATTTATTCTCTTCTGTAAAAATATAATCAAAACGCCGTCTTAAAGATTTTAAAACTCGTTTTTTTGCATATATGGGGATATTTCCCTGCCGATAAAAAAATGGTCTTATATCGTCTAATCCAGCTGTATGATCTGCATGCTCATGTGTGAATAAAATACCATCTATTTTTTTACAATTAACTTTAAGCATTTGCTGTCTAAAATCAGGACCACAATCTACAACATAAATATAATTATCCCATTCAATGAGCACAGAAACACGTAGCCTTTTGTCCTTAAAATCTGAACTTAAGCAAACTGGATGATTACTTCCAATTACTGGAATGCCTTGAGAAGTTCCTGTGCCCAGAAATGTTACCTTCATAGTAAATAGAGTTCAATTTCCTTCAAATATTATGCATATTATAAAAAACTTCAAATTCATGGGCTATTTTTTTAAAAATCTTTTTTGTGCATTTAATCGATTTTTTTGGTTCTTATTCTTAAAAATGATAAAAGTCAGATATTTTCGTACTTTTTAATTTTAAATTTATAGAATTAATAAATAATTAATAAAATGAAGATTGGAGTTTTAAAAGAAACACAAAAAGGTGAAAGACGTGTTTCTATAACCCCGAAAATAGCAGAGCAGCTAATAAAGAAAGGGTTTGATATATTTGTTGAAGAAGATTCTGGGATAAAATCATCCTATAAAAATTCTGATTACAATAAATCTGGAGCACATATTAGAACTAAAGATGATATTTTCAATAATGCTGATGTATTAGTTAAAATTAATCCCTTTGATAATGAAGAACTCGATCGTTTAACAAAAGGACAGATTATTATAGCACAATTGTTTCATAAATCTCATCCTAAAGATATTGAAAGAATTTCAAAATCTGGTGCTACTGCATTTTCAATGGATGCTATGCCTCGTATATCCAGAGCACAAGATATGGATGTATTGAGTTCTCAAAGTAATTTGGCGGGTTATAAAGCTGTTATCCTTGGTGCTTATGAAATGACAAAAATATTTCCATTAATGATGACAGCTGCTGGTACAATTACTCCTT
>JARRKS010000042.1:0-6657 GCA_037387865.1 Flavobacteriaceae bacterium | reverse complement strand
AGCTATTTCATCTAGTTTTGGATCAGATATTGATGTCCTTGAAATTGATGACTTAAATCCAAATAATATCTATGTTGGTCTAAACAAGGACTTATGGAAAAGCACTGATGGTGGTTTTAATTTTTCAAACCTTGAAACCTTTAGTACAGATATATCTTCTATTGAAGTCAATAATAATGATAGTAATATAGTTTATATTACAACCTCTGGATCAGGAGGCAAAGTATATAAGAAAACTGGCAATAATGATGCTGCTGATATCACAGGAAGCCTTCCTAATGTAACAAAAAACATTATAAAACATCAAAACCTTCATTCTTTAAACCCTTTATTTTTAGGAACAAGTTTGGGTGTATATCGCTACGATGACACTTTAGGTGATTGGGATTTATTTGAAAATAATTTACCAACGGTATCAGTAAGAGATTTAGAAATAACCTTAAATGATGAGAATGACGAAAATATTATTACTGCCGCAACTTACGGAAGAGGCATTTGGCAATCGTCAATTCCAGTGGAAACATTAACCAATGAATTACGTATAGAAAACATTGAAAATCTTGATTCTTCTTTAGGATGTGGAGATATTTCAGGTATACAGGCATATGTGAAAAATTTAGGAACAAATACTGTTAATTCTATTGATGTAGAATATATATTAGATGGTATTTCTAACACCTTTACTTGGTCAGATGGCTCTTTAGCAACTAATGAGTCGGCGTTAATAGATATCCCAACATTAAGCCCATTAGGCTCTAACATTCATGAATTAAAAATTATTACAACAATTGCTGGAGATACTTATTCTTCAAATAATGAACTCATGAAGAAATTTTATTCAAATGATCTAGGCCTTGTGAATACGCCTAATGATTTTGAAACCTTAGATGATGAGTTAATTGTATCCGATGGTGGTATATGTGGCTATTGGGAAAGAGGTATACCCGGTGGAACTTTATTAGATTCTGCAGCTTCTGGAGATAATGTATATGGTACGAATTTAAGTGGAAATCATGCCGATTTAGTTAAAACTCATCTGGTAAGTAAATGCTACGATTTGTCAATTTTATCTAGTCCCATTATAAAATTTAATATGGCTTATGACCTTGAGTTAAATTTTGATATTGTTTATGTTGAATATTCTATAGATTCTGGAGCAAATTGGAATGTGCTTGGCGAAATGGGTTCAAATTGGTATAATAGTGATCGAACTTATGGTAGTTCTGGTGGTCAAGATTGTCAAAACTGTCCTGGAGCGCAATGGACAGGTACCGACGCAACTATGAAAGAATATAGTTACGATTTAACATCCTTGAATAGTGAAACTAATATTATTTTCAGATTTGTTTTCCATTCAGATCCAGCTGAAAATCAAGAAGGTGTTATAATAGACGACTTTGTTATAGAAGGCACTTTAAGCGCAGAACCTTTTGATACCAATTATTTTTCAATCTATCCTAACCCTTCAAAAGGTGTTTTTAATATCAGAATGGCCGCAATAAACCATTTTGATTATAACCTTTATGATATAACCGGAAAATTGATTAACCAAGAACAAAACGTAATTCCAACAAACAGAGAATATCAATTAGATTTAACCAACCTTTCATCAGGAATATATTTGTTGAAAATAATTTCTGATGGTTATCAAACTACTAAAAAGCTAATCTTGAAGTAAATTCTCCTCAATAAACTGTTAAGGTAAATCTAAAATTCCCATTAAACTCTTCTAATATTGGTAAATTGGGCAATTAAATTAATGTATTCAATGAAAATAAAACTAAACTTAATAACAGCATGTTTTACGTGTATTCTATTACTAGTTGCATGTAAGAACGAACCAAAAGAAGAAATCGCAAAAATTGAAGAAGTCCCAGGAATTGATCTCAATTTGATGAATCAGGAAATAAGTCCTAAAGAAGATTTTTATAAGTACGTTAACGGAAAATGGTTAGATAGTACAAAAATTCCTGATGATAGATCAAGATGGGGAAGTTTTGATGACCTGCGACAAAAAAGAGATGAAGATGTTTTAGCAATTTTAAAGTCAGCAATGAATGATGATAAAGAGTTAAACACAATTAATGTTTTACCAGATTCAGATCAACAAAAAGCGATAGATCTCTTTGAAACGATTGTGGATACAGTAGGTAGAGAACAACAAGGTATTGAGCCTATTAAACCATATTTAGCAAAAATTGATGCTATAGAAAACATTAGCGATCTTCAAGAGTTTTTAATAGAAATGGAACCTCAAGGTGGTGCTGGGTTCTTTGGTTTTGGCGTTGGTCCTGATACAAAAAACAGCGACATCAATTCTGCCTTTTTAGGTGTTTCAAGTTTAGGATTACCGGACAGAGACTATTATGTAAAAGATGACGAAGACTCCAAAGAAAAAAGAGAAAAATATGTGTCTCATGTAAGCAGAATGTTACAATATCTAGGAGATACAGAAGATGAAGCAAAAGTTCAAGCGGAGCAAATTTTGGCTTTTGAAACCCAATTAGCGGAGCCAAGATTGGATAAGGTTGATTTACGTGATGCGAGAAAACAGTATAACCCAAGATCTATTGATGAATTACAAAACATGGTGCCCATAATAGATTGGAATAATTATTTCAAAGGAATTGGCGTAAAAGAATTGGACACTATAATAGTAAGCGAAGTAAAATATATGGATGCCTTGCAAAATATTTTAGCCAAAAATAATGTGTCTGATTGGAAAACATATCTTCGTTGGTCAACCTTAAATTCAGCCGCAGGTTATTTAAGTCCAGAAATAGAAAAAGCGAACTGGGATTTTTATGGTAAAACTTTACAAGGTAGTAAAGCACAACGGCCGCAAGAAGAACGTGCTGTAGCAACTCTAAATAGTGTAGTTGGTGAAGCTCTTGGTAAATTATATGTAGACCAAAAATTCCCGCCTGAAGCAAAGGAAAAAGCTGAAAAAATGATTCAGAATGTCATCAAAGCTTTTCATAATAGAATTGAAAATGTTTCTTGGATGTCTGACGAGACAAAAGAAAAAGCTATTGAAAAACTATTAGCTCTTAACGTAAAAATTGCTTATCCAGATGCTGGTAATTGGGAAGACTATTCTAAACTTGAAATTAATAATATAGAGAATGGTGGCAATTACATTCAAAACATGATTAATGTAAATATTTGGAATCATAATAAAGGGTTAGAAGATTTAGGTAATCCTGTAGATAAAAGCAAATGGGTTATACCTCCACAAACGGTAAATGCTGGTTATCTACCACCTTATAACGAAATTATTTTTCCTGCTGCAATCTTGCAACCACCATTTTTTAATTTTTATGCAGACGATGCTGTTAATTATGGTGGTATAGGAGCAGGTATAGGTCATGAAATTTCTCATGCTTTTGATGATTCGGGTTCACGCTATGATAAAGATGGAAATCTAAATAATTGGTGGACAGACGAAGATTTAGAACAATTTGAAGCTTTAGGAAAAGAATTGGCAGATCAGTATAGCGCATTAGAAGTTTTACCAGATGTATTTATTAATGGTCCTTTTACACTTGGTGAAAACATTGGAGATTTAGGTGGTATAAATGCAGCTTATGATGCTTTGTTGTTAAACTTTAAAGAAACTGGAAGACCAGAAGATATAGACGGTTTTACAGCCGAACAACGATTCTTTATTTCTTGGGGAACTATCTGGAGAACCAAAATAAGAGATGATGCATTAATAAATCAAATAAAAACAGACCCTCATTCTCCTGGAATGTATAGAGCTGTACAACCTTTATTGAATATGGAAGCTTTTTATGAAGCCTTTAATGTTCAAGAAGGAGACAAATTGTATCTTGATCCAGACGAAAGAGTTAAAATCTGGTAATTTATAGAATAATAAAAAAGCAGCTTTATAGCTGCTTTTTTATTATTGTATACTTTGTGTAACTAATTTTTAGGTTGTTGTGCTTGTTGAGCGGCAGCTTGTTTTTGTTGTAACAAGGCATTTTTGCCAACTTGGGCCATATTAAAGTTAGGTGCCAATTTTAAAGCTTCATCCAGAATATCTACAGCAGTATCTACATTTGCTGTTTTATTTTTATTAAAAATAATTAAACCATCCAAATACATAAAAGCCGCCTTTAATGGTACTTGATATGGTGATTGAGTTTCATAAAAAGCTTTCGTCATATCTTCTTTTGCATTTGCTAAACCATAATCAACATGTTTTTCTGCTTCAGTAAATTTTTGAAGCTGCATATTTAATTCTGCAAGCTCATAAGCAATCATGGCGTTAGGATTTCTCTTAAACATTTCTTCAAAATGCACTAATGCTTTTTCTGGTTGTCCAACAGCTTTCAAACAAACTGCTTTTACTTGTAACGCAATATCAGAATCATCAATTTTTTTATCAATACCAATCGTATTTAATGCTTGAACTTCTTTCCCTTCGCTCATATATATATAAGCTAAAGTATCTTTTCTAGCTTCAGAAGGTTGTAGGATGTTTAAATGAGTTAATCCATTTATAATACCTTGAATATCTCCTTGAGCTCTCATTTGTTTATAATAAGCTTCATAATGTTTAACCAATTCTGAAGAGTCCTGCGCATTTATTTGAAAGGAACTCATCACCAAAATCAAAATTATTAATCGTTTCATCTTACCTTAATTTTTTGTTGCGCCAAAACTATAAAAAATTAGCACTTAAACCTTTAAAAAAATGCTAATTCTTTGATCACTTAAAATACATTGTATTTAAAGTATTTATTCTAATTGTTTAAATTAAAATCTATAGACAGAAATTTCCGGTAGGATAACTAACTAAAAATAAGTATATTTAAAATTCATATAAATTATAATATCATGGGAATAAAAAGTTTTCTAGCCTCAAGACGAAAGCAAAAGAAAAGTTCTGAAGACATTCCGGTAAAGGTGAGTGACTATATGACCAGAAAACTAATAACTTTTAGATCTGACGAAAAAATTGAAAAGGTCATAGACGCTCTAATAAAGTATAGGATATCTGGTGCTCCAGTTGTAAATGATAAAAATGAACTTATTGGCATTATTTCAGAAGGAGATTGTATTAAACATATAAGTGAAAGCCGTTATTATAATTTGCCTGCTGATAACAAAACGGTTGAAAGCCACATGATTAAAAATGTAGATACCATAGATGGTAATATGAATATTTTTGATGCTGCTAGCAAATTTTTGGAATCTAAACACAGACGTTTCCCAATAGTAGAAAACGGAAAATTGGTAGGTCAAATAAGTCAAAAAGATATCCTGAAAGCTGCATTGAAGATGAAGGGTCAAACTTGGAAATAGTTAGCTTATCTTTTCACTAAAGCATAATAATCATCTTCCAAAGGCAGATAACCTTGGTCATAAACAAAATAATATACCTTGCCAGACTTGGTGGTATAAACTGTGGTTATATAATTAAAATCAAAACCCTTCTCTATAAGCTTGGATCGTGTGGTTTTGGTTTTTTGTTCAGGGTTCAATTCTTCAAGAATACGATAGTTTTTACGTAATCTATTATTTACGTTTCTAATCAGGTTTTTAGAATCTTTATTTATTCTGTTGTTATATGCATTTCTGCAACCATCGCTACAGAATTTTTTATCAATTCTGCCAACTATTTTTTCTCCGCACTCCAAACACTGTTTTTGCATGGAGTACAATATACAAAAAATTCGTTTACAAACGACTACAAACATTTACAAACGAATTTAAATACGTAACAACCGAATACTACCAAAAAACCATCCCATATTTGCCATGTTGAATCGCTGAAGGTTCAATAGTATTAACTGTTTAACATTAAAAATTATTTATTATGAGCACGCTAAGAAACAAAGTACAGTTGATTGGAAACTTGGGGAACGACCCAGAAATCATCAATCTTGAATCTGGTAAAACATTGGTCAAATTTGCCATTGCCACCAACGAAAGCTACAAAAATGCCAATGGCGAAAAGGTAACCGATACGCAATGGCACAATGTGGTGGCCTGGGGAAAAACGGCCACTATTGCAGAAAAGTACCTCATGAAAGGCAAAGAAGTTGCCATAGAAGGTAAATTAACTTCCAGAAGTTACGAGACCAAAGAAGGTGACAAACGCTATATAACCGAGATTGTGGTTCAAGAATTGCTCATGTTGGGCAAATAACAACAAAACCAAAAGAGCTGCAAAATGCAGCTCTTTTTTTATTCAAGCGAGAGTGTTTTCACTTCAGAAATGAATGCCCCATTGTTGGCGGTGCCTTCTATATATAATGTGATATTGGAATTTGCACCTCTATCAAACAGCTTAAACGACAGCTCCCCATTGGCATTGACGCTACAGTTTGGTTGCCAATCTACAACACCGTAATTTTTGTAGAACTCGGTTTGGTAAAAACTATATTTTGGGGTATAGAATTTGGTTGGCCTTGTAAATGTCAATGGAATTTCGGTATCTTGAAACCCAGATACGTAAGAGTTACGCCGTAATATTGGGTTGGTATATATTTTAATGACGCCACCGGCACCCTTAAGACCTTCGCCAAATCCCGATTTATCAATAAAGACATAATCCACAAAGTCCATTTTGAACAGGTACAGCTCATCAAAATTATTATCAAAACTATTGATTAACCTATCGTCAATATATATTGTTGGAGGAAC
>JARRKS010000041.1:0-7447 GCA_037387865.1 Flavobacteriaceae bacterium | reverse complement strand
ATAAGAAGTTTAATGAGTGTTGTTCCTACTGCTGAATATTACGAAACTGTACACCACGAGTTAGGTCATATTTATTACTATCAATCATACTCAAATCCAGATGTACCGGTAGTATTACGTGAAGGTGCAAATCGTGGATATCATGAAGCTATAGGTAGCATGTTAGGCTTGGCAGCTATGCAAAAACCTTTTTTAGAAGGCAGAGGCTTGGTTGATGCAAATATAAAAATTGATGAAACTCAAGCTCTTTTGAAAGAGGCTTTACAATATATAACATTCTTACCATTTGGTGCAGGTGTTATGACCCAGTTTGAAAATGCATTATATGCTGAAAACTTACCTAAAGATGAGTACAATAAAAAATGGTGGGAATTAGCAAAGAAATATCAAGGTATGGTGCCTCCAACAGAAAGAGGTGAAGAATACTGTGATGCTGCATCTAAAACTCATATTAACAACGACGCTGCTCAATATTACGATTACGCAATTTCTTATGTGCTTTTATTTCAGTTCCATGATCATATAGCAAAAAATGTTTTACACCAAGATCCGCATGCTACCAATTATTTTGGAAGTGAAGCAGTTGGTGATTTCTTAAAAGGCGTTTTAAGTACAGGAGCAAATAATGATTGGAGAAAGTTACTTAAGGAAAGTGTTGGCAGTAAAATGAGTGCTAAACCAATGTTGGATTATTTTGCACCGTTGATGGATTACTTAAAAGAAGTAAATAAAGGAAGAACCTATACCCTTCCAGAAACAATTTAAACTAATAAAAAAACCGAAGCAGTTTTTCAGCTTATTTATGACTTCGCTAGAAGGTTTAGAATTTTGCTCAAGCCAAGCATGAACATGGCCAATATAATTCATACCTAAATAATTTGCGGTCTGCTCAAATGGCATGGTGAAGCCATCAAAAATTTCACTATCAGAGCCACAACTTATTGATGCTAGATTTCTACCTCTTAACTTTCTACCATAAACCTTTTTATCTCCATGCAAAACATCAGAAATTCTATCTAAAAAAGTTTTAATGTGTGCACTCCTAGTGTACCAGTAAACTGGTGTGCTAAAAATTATAGTATCTTACTCTGAAATCTGTAGGAAAAGATTGAAAAAGGCATCGCTTTCATTTTTAAAATCATAATCATAATAACCAATATTGTAATCATTTAAATCAACAATATCGATCTCTGGAGATAATAAAATCAATTCGTCAACAATCTTTTTTGTATTCCCATTAGATCTTGAGCTTCCTAAAATGATTACAGTTTTATTTTTCATAAAATAAATGAAAAGGCTGAAACCAAAGTTTCAGCCTAATACTAATAATTATTTAATAATATTAATTATACGTTGAAGTAGATACTTCTAATGTTGAATCTTTTGCAGCTAAATAACGTTCTGCATCTAAAGCTGCCATACAACCTGTACCAGCGGCTGTTACGGCTTGTCTGTAAACATGATCTGCAGCATCTCCACTTACAAATACACCTTCAACATTAGTTTTTGATGTACCTGGTTCATTAATTATATAGCCAGTTTCATCTAGGTTTAAATAGTCTTTAAAAATATCTGTATTTGGTTTATGTCCAATTGCTACAAAGAAACCTGTTGCAGGTATTTCGTGTTTTTTATTGGTTTGATTATTGAAAACTCTAACACCTGTTACCACTTGCCCATCACCCAAAACTTCATCAGTTTCAGTATTATACAGAATTTCAATGTTTTCTGTATTCTTAACACGGGCTTGCATAATTTTTGAAGCTCTAAACTCATCTCTACGAACCAACATGGTTACTTTCTTACACAATTTTGATAAATAATGCGCCTCTTCACAAGCAGAATCTCCAGCACCAACAATAACCACTTCTTGATTTCTATAGAAGAAACCGTCGCAAACAGCACAAGCCGAAACGCCTCCTCCTAGTTTAAGGTATTTTTGTTCAGAATCCAATCCTAAATATTTTGCTGATGCTCCAGTAGAAATGATTACTGTATCGCAATGAATCTCTTTTGTGTCATTAACCCAAACTTTATGTATATCACCAGAAAAATCAACTTTTGTGATCCATCCATCTCTAACATCGGTTTCAAAACGTTCAGCCTGTTTTTGGAATTCTATCATCATTTCTGGGCCTGTCACTCCATCAGGGTAACCAGGGAAATTCTCGACTTCGTTTGTTGTTGTTAATTGTCCTCCAGGTTGAGTGCCTTGGTACAAAACTGGCTTCATATTGGCTCTTGCTGCATAAATTGCAGCAGTATATCCTGCTGGTCCAGAACCAATAATTAAGCATTTTAATCTTTCAATTTCTTCAGACATTCTATCAGAATTTATATTACTCAACAAAAGTAGTTTTTTTAACAGAAAACTTACAGAGAAGTTATTAACACTAACTATAGCACAATATATTTAATCTATATAATTTTACTTATAATCTATTTTTTTGTAAATTGTTAAGAAACAAAACATTCACTGTCATGAAAAAATATTTCATTCTACTTTCGCTTACTCTTTTGTTTTTGATGCCTTTTAAAACTATAGCACAAAACGACATGAAAAAAACAACTGAAATGCATTCAAGCAAATTATCACTTGAAGGTGTTTGGCAACTCATTAGTTTTTATAACTATGGCGACAATGGCACAGTTGATACGATTATGTCCTCAAATTCTTATAAACAGATTAAGATGTATTCTAAAACAAAAGTTATGTGGAGTAGATTTGCTGAATCTGATTCTACAGATTGGTTTGGGTATGGTAATTATACAATTACAGAAACTTCTTTAACAGAGGCTTTAGATTATGGTTCAAAATCCATGAATCCAGTAATTAATGAACGAGAAACTTTTAACTTTGATTTAATTCTAAAAGAAAATACGTTTACTCAAATAGAAAAGGATCAAGATGGAAATCCACTTATTGCCGAAAACTATATTAGAATTGAGTAAGATTAAAACTCAATTTTCATAGTATTAAACTACAGTTTTTGTAATTAGGAATTCTTTAATAACATTAATTTAAATAGCAACTTTTAACTATTGTTTTATTGGTGTTAAATCTAAATCTTCTTATATAAAAATCAAATAAACCTAAATTTATAAACCGTTTAACGCTTCATCCTAGTTGATTGTAGAAATTTATTGTATTTATTAAACGTTCATAATATTTTTAGTGTGCTTAAGGCAGTTAATTATTTTTTAATGTTTATTATAATGATTGCACTCTTCTAGAAATACTTAAAATAAAATTAGAGATTATGATATTAAGAACTAAAATGAAGACTAAAAACAGATACTACATTAATTATTTTATTAAAATAAGTATCTTACTCTTATTCTTTGTTACATCGTGTAATTCTTCATCTAAAGAGCAAAATAAAATACCTGTATATGCTTGGTTAGGTGGTCCTGGTGAATCTACTGATCAAGAGATCAAAGAAAATTTTGAAGATTTAAAAACAAAAGGAATCGATGTTCTAATGTACAATGGAGGTCAAAATCCTGATGTTTATAAACGAGTAGGTAAAATTGCCAAGTCTGTTGGTTTAGGTTTTCATACTTGGATTCCTACTATGGTACAAGGCCATAAAGAAGAATTGAAGCCTGAATGGTATGCCGTTAATAGAAAAGGAGAATCTGCTTACGATAAACCAGCTTATGTACCTCATTATACTTTTCTATGCCCAAGCCAAAAAGGAACGCAAGATTTCTTAAGCAATATGTATAGAAAAGTTGCTGCTGTTGAAGAAGTAGATGCTATTCATTTAGATTATATCCGTTTTCCTGATGTGATATTAGCGCGTGGTTTATGGGAAAAATATGGTTTGGTCATGGATAAAGAATATCCAGCTTATGATTATTGCTATTGTGATACATGTACAACTAATTTTAAAGAAAAAACTGGTATTGATATTACTGCAGTAGATGACCCAACTCAAGTTGTTGAGTGGAAACAATTTCGCTATGATCTAATTACAAATATTGTGAGTTTACTTACAGAAGTAGCACACAGCGAAGGCAAGCAAATAAATGCTGCTGTATTTCCAGGTCCAAATTCTGTGGCTAAAAAAATTGTTAGACAAGAATGGGATAAATGGTCGTTAGACGCATATTTTCCAATGAATTATAACGATTTCTATTTAGAAGATACAAAATGGATTGGTGAAGTTACTAGAGAAGCTGTTACTTCTCTAGACAACAAGAAACCTGTGATCAGTGGTTTATTTATTTGTCCAAATCCAGAAAACAAAACCAAAGAGAACGATCCTGAAAATCATGGTCTACTACCAGAAGAATTAGAAGATGCCATTAGAGAATCTATGGAAAATGGTGCTGCCGGTATTTGTCTTTTTACACCAAATAGAATGACTGAAGAACACTGGAAAGCATTTAATAAAGCCATTTATAAAACGTATTAAAACAGTTCGTTAAGGTAGTTTTTATCTTTTTACTTTTTTGTTAATTCGATGTACCACCTACTCACAATAAACATTGTGGTTAGATATTAGTATAAACGCAGTCTTTTACTTCATAAAAAACAAAAAAGCTGAACAAAAATGTTCAGCTTTTTTAGTCGGGGTGGCAGGATTCGAACCTGCGACCTCCGCGTCCCAAACGCGGCGCGATAACCGGGCTACGCTACACCCCGAAAAAAATTATCTTTTTAGGACTGCAAATATAGTGCTTTCTTTCATTTTAGAAATTATTATTCTTGATAAAATTTTTCCAAATAAATAATCTTAAATTTGTTTGATAAAATTTAAATAAACGGTAATGCTTATTATTGGAATTGCAGGAGGAACTGGTTGTGGAAAAACCACCGTTGTTAACCAGATATTAAATGAACTTCCTGAAGGAGAAGTTGGTATTATTTCGCAAGACTCATACTATTTGGATACATCTCATTTAAGCTATGATGAGCGTATTAAAATAAACTTTGACCATCCAAGGTCAATAGATTTCAATTTACTTACCGAACATTTAAAAGAACTTAAAAGCAATAATCCTATTCACCAACCCGTGTATTCTTTTGTTCAGCATAACAGAACTGGTGACACAATTTTAACGCATCCAAGAAAGGTCATGATTGTTGAAGGTATTTTAATTCTAACAAATCCGGAATTACGAGATATGTTTGATATTAAAATATTTGTGCATGCAGATAGTGATGAACGTCTTATAAGACGTTTAAAGCGTGATTTATCAGAACGTGGTAGAGATATTGACGAAGTTTTATCACGTTACCAAAACACATTAAAACCGATGCACGAACAATTTATCGAACCAATGAAAGAATATGCAGATATTATAATTCCAAACAACAAATACAATAATGTGGCAATAGATATTGTTAGAACTATTATTAACGAAAAATTATAAATGTCAAATTCTAAAGTCAATAAAAGAAAATATTTAAAACCTTTTAAAAATGTTTTTGTTTTGATCCTGATTGTTTTCGCTATTTGGATGTTGTTTTTTGACAGTAATTCTTGGTTTATTCATCACGAATTAAACAATGAAATTGAAGCTTTGGAAAATGAAAAAGAATACTATAAAAAAGAGATTGAAAAAGACAGAAAAGCCATAAAAGAATTAAGCACAGATGAAGGTTTAGAAAAATTTGCTCGAGAAGAATATTACATGAAGCGCGAAAATGAAGAAATTTATATTATTGAATATGAAGACAGTTTAAAAACAAAAGAGGATGAGTAATAACTTATTCAGTGACTTTGATGAGGTTTCCACCAAACAATGGAAGCAAAAAATACAATTTGATTTAAAAGGTGCTGATTATAATAAAACATTAATCTGGGATACCAACGAAGGCATCCATGTAAAACCATTTTACAACAAAGAAGATTTAGAGCATGTACAAAATAGTATTTCCTACAATTCTTCATGGAAAATCTGCCAATCTATTTTTGTTGCAGATACAAAAAAATCAAATCAAAAGGCTTTAGATGTTTTTCAAAAAGGTGCTGAAAGCATTAAATTCATCGTACCAAACAATACGATATCTATAAAAGATCTAATGTCAGGTATTGATGCAAGCGAAACAGAAATTCATTTTGTTTTCCAATTTTTAGATTCTGAATTTGTCAAGCAAGTTTCTAGTATTTCAACAAATAATCTGATCCATATTCATACAGATATTATTGGGAATCTTGCCAAAACAGGAAATTGGTATCAAAGCTTGAATGAAGATCATATACAGTTTGATAACATTGTAAAAGACACTTCTACTTTCAGCATCGACATAACCCTGTACCAAAATGCAGGTGCTACAATGGTACAACAATTGGCTTATGCCCTAGCCCATACAAACGAATATTTGAATCATCTCGATAAGGTCGTTACAAATGAAACAAAGCAATCTATTAAAACAATTTTTAAGGTTTCAATAGGCACTAACTATTTTTTCGAAATTGCTAAACTTAAAGCCCTTCGATTATTATATAAAACATTAACAACAGAATATGGTTTCAATACAGATTGCTTCATTTTTGCAATCCCTACAAAGCGAAACAAAACTCTTTACGATTACAATACCAATATGTTGCGTACAACAACAGAGTGTATGAGTGCTATACTTGGTGGAGCAAATACCGGTTGTTATTTGCCATACGATGCCATATACCACAAAGACAATGAATTTGGTGAACGCATTGCAAGAAATCAACTTTTAATATTAAAAAACGAAAGTTATTTTGATAAAGTCAATAATCCGTCAGATGGTGCTTATTATATAGAAAGTTTAACCAATCAGCTAGCAGAGAAAGCATTAAGCATTTTTAAAGATATTGAAGAAAATGGTGGCTTTTTACATCAATTAAAACAAGGTATCATTCAGAAGAAAATTAAAGAAAGTGCTGCAAAAGAACAAGAGTTGTTCAATACTGGTGAAGATATTTTACTGGGCACAAACAAGTATCAAAACCCAAATGATAAAATGAAGCATGAACTAGAACTTTATCCTTTTGTAAAGACCAAAAAAAGAAAGACATTAATAGAACCCATTATTGCAAGACGATTGCCCGAAACAAACGAACAAGAACGATTAAAAAAAGAATAACCTTTAAAATTTGATTAAACATGAAAACACAATTTTTTAAACTTTTGCTAATCACAATGACAATTAGTTTAGCAAGTTGTAAGAAAGAGAATAAGATCGTATTTACAGATTTTAAGTATGCTGATAAACCCGATGCGATGACTTGTGGTGATATGGATACCAAGCTCTTAAAAGAAGCACTTTATTCCTTTGAAGATGATATCATTAACCATTATGACACCCAAAACAGAAATACATCCAGAGCGTATACAAGGCTAATTACAGAGTCAATAATCAATAGATTAAGAATTGAAGATGTTATTTCAGAACATACTGTAAAAGTTTTTGAAGCCTTAAAGCAAAATGAGGATCTTTGGAATATTGATGGTGGAG
>JARRKS010000040.1:6743-9497 GCA_037387865.1 Flavobacteriaceae bacterium | reverse complement strand
TTATTTATATTATAACAATAAGTTTAAAAATAAAAAAAGTGATAATTTATTTTTAGTAAAAAACACTTTTCGTTAAAACATTATTAAATAAATCGTTTGATAATATATATTTAGTAAAAATAAATTAAAAGTGTTTGGCTTTGCTTTGGCTTTATTACTTTTACTTCTTGTTTATAATAGCATTGAAACATGGCAGTACAACCAAAATTAGCGAGATTTAAACAAAGTGTTTTGTCAAAATACAATATTTATAATAGTATTTTTATGACATTGCCTTTTAGCACCATTACCAAAACTGGTGTTTTGTTACCCTTGTTTCATGAAACTTGTAAAAAAGGATATATTAATGGCGATAATCCTTCAACTATAGTCGATACTTTTTTTAAGAAATATCAAGCTAGACGCTCAAAAAATAGCCAAATAAATTTACTATTTAGATTTATACAATATATAGAAAGGCAAGTTGTATTGTTTGATGCTATTGAAGATGCTGCATTTCCAATAGTAAATAACATGGAAGGTATTGGTACTTTAAGAAGCCTGAAAGAAGCTGCAGTTTCAGAAAATAAGCTTGAGGAACTTCAAAAATATCTACAAGAATTCAAAGTTCGGATAGTATTAACAGCACATCCTACACAATTTTATCCTGGAAGTGTTTTAGGTATTATTACAGATTTATCTGAAGCCATCAAGGAAAATGATCTCGATACTATTAATTCGTTATTAGCACAACTTGGTAAAACACCTTTTTTTAAACACGAAAAACCAACGCCTTATGATGAGGCCGTGAATTTAATTTGGTATTTGGAAAATGTGTTTTATGATTCCTTTGGAAATATATATGATTATATCCAACACAATATCTTTGATTATAAAGCCATAGAAAATGAAATAATAAATATTGGTTTTTGGCCAGGTGGAGATAGAGATGGTAATCCTTTTGTTTTGCCAGAAACAACCTTAAAAGTGGCACAACGTTTAAAACAAACCATTTTAAAAAATTATCATCGAGATTTAAAAGTTTTAAGACGACGGTTAACTTTTAGAGGTGTACAAGAACGTATTTCTAACCTTGAGCTTAAAATTTATATAAATAGTATAGACATAAATTCTAAAAATGCTATTGATTTAGATGATTTTGTTTCAGAGTTAATAGCTATTAAAGATATTGTGGTTAAAGAACATGAATCGCTTTATCTTCAAGAGATAAATTCATTAATTAATAAAATTCATCTTTTCGGCTATCATTTTGCCGCACTGGATATTCGACAAGATAGCAGAATACACGATGCGGTTTTTACAGATATTGTTGAAAAGTTAATTAGTATTGGCAGCGATATTTTTCCAAAAAACTACAATGACCTTTCTGAAGCTGAACAAATAGATATTTTATCAGACATCAATGCTGAAATAGATATTGACATATTCTCTGACGAAATGATTGTAAATACTTTAAAAACAATCGTAGCAGTAAAAGAAATTCAAGAAAAAAATGGAGAAAGAGGTGCTAACAGATACATTATAAGTAACAATCAAACGGCTTTAAATGTTATGCAATTATTTGCAATGCTAAAACTTGTTGCTTTCAATGATAAATTAACTTTAGACATTGTTCCATTGTTCGAAACTATAACCGATTTAGAAAATGCAGAAATGGTTATGGAGCAACTTTATACTAATAAACAGTATAAAGCACATTTAAAACAACGTGGTAACAAGCAAACCATTATGCTTGGTTTTTCAGATGGCACAAAAGATGGTGGTTATTTAATGGCAAACTGGGCTATTTATAAAGCAAAACAGCAACTCACCAAAGTTTCTCGAAAATATAATATTACAGCAATATTTTTTGACGGACGCGGTGGTCCACCTGCCAGAGGAGGTGGTAAAACGCATCAATTTTATGCGTCTTTAGGCCCAAGTATTGAAGATAAGGAAATACAATTAACAATTCAAGGACAAACTATAAGTTCAAATTTTGGAACATTAGAATCTTCTCAATATAATTTAGAACAACTTATTAGTTCAGGAATTATAAACAGAATTGGACATAACGAACTCGTTATGACAGAAGAAGATTATGCTGTAATGGATAATCTAGCTCAAATAAGCTATCAAGTTTATAAAGATTTTAAAAGTCATCCTATGTTTATACCATACCTTGAAAGGATGAGTACATTAAAATATTATGCTAAAACGAATATTGGAAGCAGGCCATCAAAACGGTCAAAATCTGACAAATTAGTTTTCTCTGATTTGAGAGCAATCCCTTTTGTAGGTTCCTGGAGTCAGCTAAAACAAAACGTTCCAGGATTTTTTGGCGTAGGAACAGCACTGAAAAAGTATGAAGACAATGGTGAGTTTGATAAGGTTGTAATGCTCTATAAAAGCTCTTTATTCTTTAAAACACTCATAGAAAACAGTATGATGTCCTTATCTAAATCATTTTTTGATTTAACCAAATATATGTCTGAAGATAAAGAGTTCGGTGCGTTTTGGGATATTATTTTTGAAGAATACACAACTACAAAAAGATTATTGTTAAAATTAACAGGCTATAAAGAATTGATGGAAAATGAACCTGCAGGAAAGGCATCCATTGATATTAGAGAATCTATAGTGTTACCATTATTGACTATACAACAATATGCATTAAAAAAGATTCAGGAGTTGAATGCCGAAAAACCAAAAGACCTTGAACAAATAGCAGTTTTTGAAAAAATAGTAACACGTTCTCTTTTTGGTAATATTAAT
>JARRKS010000040.1:0-6670 GCA_037387865.1 Flavobacteriaceae bacterium | reverse complement strand
AATAATAGCCGACAACATATAGGTTAATGTTCATTCATTCTAAAATCTGAATATGCACTCATACCATGTTCATGAGAATCCAGACCTTCTAACTCTTCTCGTTCTGGAACTCTAATTCCAACTGTTATCTTCAATATGAATAATATTATAAATGATGTTACAATACAGAAGCCTGCATAGCATGCAACACCAATTAATTGAGTTACAAAACTGTGATCAGGGTTTGTTGAAAATATTCCAACTGCTAAAGTTCCCCAAATACCACAAATTAAATGTACTGCAATAGCACCTACAGGATCGTCAAGTCTTATTCTATCAATTAAAGCAACACCAAATACAATAATCACTCCTGCAATGGCTCCAATTATAATAGCACTTTCCGGCGTCATAACATCAGCCCCAGCTGTAATACCAACTAAACCTCCCAAAATACCATTTAAAAACATAGTTAAGTCTAAATTTTTATATTTTAAGAATGATACTAAAGCTGCTACAACACCTCCAGCTGATGCAGCTAAACAAGTAGTAACTAATGTTATTGAAGTTAATTCTGGATCTGCAGAAAGTACCGAACCTCCGTTAAATCCAAACCATCCTAACCAAAGTATCAATACACCAGCTGTTGCCATTGGTATATTGTGACCAGGAATTGCTTGTGGTTTACCATCTTTAAATTTACCAATACGAGCACCAAGTAACCATACAGCAATTAAGGCTGCCCAACCACCTACAGAGTGCACTAGAGTTGAGCCTGCAAAATCATAGAACCCTAATTCATCTAAAAATCCACCACCCCATTTCCAAGATCCAGCAATTGGATAAACAATCCCAACATAGATAACTGTGAAAATCATAAATGGACCAATTTTAATTCTTTCTGCAACCGCTCCTGACACAATAGTAGCAGCTGTAGCCGCAAACATCCCTTGAAATAAGAAATCTGTCCACCAAGTATATCCTCCATCTGCATAATCTGGAGTCATACCTCCTTCAGGTGGAGCAATTCCAGGAACAACAGACCCTATAAATCCGTTAAAATCTCCTGGGTACATTAAATTAAACCCTATTAAGTAATACAGTAATAAACCTACTGTTATTATAAAAATATTTTTAAATAAGATATTGATCGTGTTTTTTTGTCTCGTTAATCCTATTTCAAGAAATGCAAATCCTGTATGCATAAAGAAAACGAGTGCAGTACAGACCATCATCCATACGTTATTTGCTGTAAATAATCCTTCCATTTTAAATTTTGTTTAAATATTATTATTTTAAAGTGTCTCCACCATTTTCTCCAGTTCTTATTCTATAAGACTCTAATACTTCTGTTACAAATATTTTCCCGTCTCCAACTTCTCCAGTAGAGGCAGCTTTTAATATTGCATTAATTGCAGGTGTTAAAAAGTCATCGTTTACCACGATATCTAGATATCTTCTTTGAATATCACTTGTACTATAAGAGATTCCTCTATATACATGTCCCTGTTTTTCGTTACCTAATCCAGTAACATCCCAATAGGAGAAAAAATTCACTCCTACATCATGCAAAGCTTCTTTTACATCAGAAAACTTTGATTTTCTAATTATTGCTTCAATTTTCTTCATAGTTTATATAATTTTAGTTGTTAGAATGTATAGATTGCTGCTAATGTAAATGCAGCTAAATTGTCTGTTGCTTCGCCATCATTATCAATATATGGCATGCTATCACTCCATGAGTCTAATCTAATTTCTGGCTTAATAATAAAGTCTTCTATAGTATAGCTTCCTGTTAATGTTGTGGCAAATACACTTGGATCAACATCACCGCCATGCAAACTAAAATATTCCCCTCTAAGGCCTATTGAAAAGCTTTCAGAAGTGGCTAACTGTGGGTATAGAGCTGCACCGTAAAAACCTGAACCATCATTATCATTATAAGCGGCATTGATTCCTAAAAAGAAAGTGTCAGTTAAATCAAAACCACCTGTATAGTCAATTTCAAATCCTAAACCGCCATGTTCACCACTATCATAGTACAGGTTCAAATATTGTCCAGAATAACCTAATTGTGCACCAAGCGCATATTCTCCAGTCATGGAAATATCGTTAGTATCCCAAGGGTTCGTAATTGCTAACATTAAGCTAAAATCTTCTCCTAAAGTAAAATCTGCCTTTAAACCCATATGAGAAAAAGGCCCACTTGAAAATAAGTAAGAAGTACTGTAGTTAAAGTTTGCTGCAGGAGCAATAACTTCATAACCTAAAAAAGTGTTCCATCTACCAAATGTTAATGTAGTTCCTTCAGATACATTCCAGTAAACATATGCTTGATTTACAATTCCATCAACAATATCAGAATTAAAAGTAGCTCCTTCACCTCTTGGACCAGTAACTAAATCAAGAACTGCTCCTACTTTATTGCCTTCATAGCTAATGATAACATTTCCCATGCCTATTGCAAAACCTGATTGATCTGCAAAAGCAGTACCGAAAGATACTTCTTCATTATCGGGAGCAGTTAAATATGTTTGGAAGTAAGCGTCGACACTTCCACTAAAAGTAAATTTCTTTTTTTCTTCACCGTCTTCTTGAGCAAATAACGTAAATGCTAATAAAAACATAGAAAGTGTAATAATTTTTTTCATAATTAATCAATTAAGTGTTAATAATCATTTTTCAGTTGTCAAAACTATGTAAAAAAATATTTAACCCATATTTTTTTAGGGTATTGAATTGTTTTTTTATTGATTTAACATTTTATACCCTATTTTTTTATGGGTATATAATTCGAAAACGATATAATTTTATAATTTGTGAATTTTATAATTGAATTATTTTAAGCAATTCCTTAAAAATTTTGATGTTTCTTTATTATTTTATCTTTAATTGAGGGCTTTTATGAAATAGTCTTGATATTTTGTATAGAAATCTTTATTAAGGTTTTAACAAAATCTGTTTATTAAAATTGAAGAATTAACATAAATTCTTTAATTAATTCTAAATCTCACAATTATGAAACTCGTATTATTGTTCTTTTATGACTACTACATATATTAGTTAATTATTAATGTGTTTTTAGCAAAAGAAATTCGATTATGATGAAGAAACAAGGAATGTATTTACCAGAATTTGAGCATGAAAATTGTGGTGCTGGGTTTATTTGTAGTTTAAAAGGTACAAGGTCAAATAATATTATTCACAAGGCATTAGAAATACTTGAAAAATTAGACCATCGTGGTGCTGTAAGTTCAGATGGGAAAACTGGTGATGGCGCAGGTATTTTAATAGATATTCCTCATGATTTTTTTGTAAAGAATTGTAGCTTTAAACTACCAAAAGTTGGAGATTACGCCGTTAGCAATGTTTTTTTGCCTAAAAAAGAAAACCAAAGGCAATACTGTATTGATGAATTTGAAAAATTCATACAAGAACAAGGGCTTAATATATTGGGTTGGCGTGATGTACCAGTAGATGTATCTGTTTTAGGTGAAATTGCAGCTGTTACAGAGCCTCATATTAAACAACTTTTTATAGGGAAATCTAATGCGAAACAAGATGATTTTCAGTTTAATTTAAAATTATATATAGCCAGAAAAAAAGCAGAACACGCTATTTACAATTCAAAATTATCAGAAAGTTCATTTTTTTATCTTCCAAGTCTTTCATCAAAAACTATTATTTACAAAGGGCTTTTAATTCCTGAAGATATAAAGTTATATTATAAAGACTTAAAAGATCCTTCTCTTGTAACAAGACTTGCTTTGGTTCATCAACGATTCTCAACCAATACTTTCCCAACATGGGATTTGGCACAACCATTCAGATATATGTGTCATAATGGAGAGATAAATACTTTGAGAGGAAATGTCTCAAGAATGTATTCTAGAGAAGAACTTATGCAAAGTGACTGGTTTGGAGAACATATTAAAGAAATACTTCCAATTGTTCTGCCCAAAAAATCAGATTCGGCATCAATGGATATGGTAGTAGAACTATTATTAATGACTGGTAGACCTCTTCCAGAAGTTATGATGATGTTAATTCCAGAAGCATGGGAAAAAAATGATGAAATGTCTGATACAAAAAAAGCGTTTTATGAATTTAATTCTTGTTTAATGGAGCCTTGGGATGGCCCTGCATCAATTCCATTTACTGACGGCAATTATATTGGTGCTGTTTTAGACCGAAATGGGTTAAGACCTTCCAGATATTCAGTTACCAAAGACGATTATGTAATCATGTCTTCAGAAACTGGCGTTATAGACATCGATCCAAAAAATATTGAATATCATGGCCGGCTTGAGCCTGGTAAAATGTTTTTGGTAGATATGAATCAAGGCCGAATTGTTAATGATGAAGAGATTAAAGAAGATATTGCCTCTAAACATCCTTACAGAAAATGGTTGAATAATAGTTTGGTTCCATTAAAAAGCATCCCATATAATGATTGTCCTGTGTTTTATAATCAGGAAAACCTCCAAAAAAGAATGACAATTTTTGGGTATACTCAAGAAGACATAAATACCATTATATTACCGATGGCTCAAAATAGTAAAGAGCCTATAGGTTCAATGGGAAATGATACACCAATTGCTGTATTATCTGAACGTCCACAATTTATCTTTAATTATTTTAAGCAACTTTTTGCACAAGTAACCAATCCTCCTTTAGATGGTATTAGGGAAGAATTGATTACTGATATTAGCCTTACTCTGGGAAAAGATTACAATATTTTTGATATAAATGAAAAGCATTGTAAGAAGTTAAAAATTAACAATCCTGTCATCTCTAAACAAGATCTTGATAAAATAAAAAGTTATAAAAATCCAGATTTTAAAATTTCATCTTTATCAATTACATATAATATTGTAAAAGGGCACAACGGCTTAGTTGAAGCATTAGAACATTTAATCCATGAGGCCGCTATTGCTATTGATCAAGGAACCAATATCATCATACTATCTGATAGAGATGTTGACGAAGAAAATGCTCCGATCCCATCTTTATTAGCCTGCTCTTATATAAATAATGGACTTCAAAAATTGGGTAAACGCTCTAAAACAAGTGTTATCATTGAGTCTGCTGAACCTCGAGAAGTTCACCATTTTGCATTGCTATTCGGATATGGTGCAAGTGCCATTAACCCTTATATGGTTAATGAAATTATTGAGGACAGAATTACAGATTTAAATAACTCAAGTGTATCAACAGAAGAAGCAATTCAAAACTATAATAAAGCTGTTGGAAAAGGCATTTTAAAAGTCATGAATAAAATAGGGATCTCTACGCTTAACTCATATAGAGGTTCTCAATTATTTGAATGTATTGGTATCAATACTAAAACCGTAAACAAATATTTTCCTAATACTGTAACCAGAATTCAAGGTGTTGGTCTCTTAGAAATTGAGCAAGAAATAAATAAGCGTTATAGTAAGGCATACCAAGAACAAAGTATTGCCGCCGAATTAGAACTTGAAGTTGGAGGTCAATACAGATGGAGAAGAAATGGTGAGCATCATTTGTTCAATCCTTTAACAATTGCTAAACTTCAAGAATCCGTAAGAAGCAATAAACCAAAGACATATAAAGAATATTCAGAATTAGTAAACGATCAAACAAAAAAATTAATGACTATTAGAGGTTTGTTTGAATTTACAAACTATGATCCTATCCCTATTGATGAAGTAGAACCTTGGACAGAAATTGTAAAGCGTTTTAAAACAGGAGCAATGTCTTACGGTTCCATTAGTAAAGAAGCTCATGAAAATCTTGCTATTGCAATGAATAGAATTGGAGGTAAAAGTAACTCTGGAGAAGGAGGAGAAGATCAAGAACGTTTTTATAAAGACGTAAATGGAGACTGGAAAAACAGTGCTATAAAACAAGTTGCGTCAGGACGTTTTGGAGTAACATCTAATTATCTTACCAATGCTTCAGAAATCCAAATTAAAATGGCACAAGGCGCTAAACCTGGTGAAGGTGGACAATTACCAGGTCCTAAAGTAAATCCTTCAATTGCCAAAACTCGAAATTCAACACCCTATGTTGGTTTAATTTCACCTCCACCACCTCACGACATCTATTCAATTGAAGATCTTTCACAGTTAATATATGATTTAAAATCAGCAAATAGGGAAGCAAGAATTAATGTGAAACTTGTTTCAGAAGTTGGTGTAGGCACAGTTGCGGCAGGTGTTGCAAAAGCCAAAGCAGATGTGATTTTAATCTCTGGACATGATGGAGGTACAGGAGCATCGCCATTAACCTCATTAAAACATGCTGGATTACCTTGGGAACTAGGTTTGGCTGAAGCCCAACAAACGCTTGTAATGAACAACTTGAGAAATCGTGTGGTTTTAGAATGTGACGGACAGATGAAAACTGGACGTGATGTTGCTATAGCTTGTTTACTAGGTGCTGAAGAGTTTGGTTTTGCAACTGCACCATTGGTAGCATCAGGTTGTATAATGATGCGTGTTTGCCATTTAAATACTTGCCCTGTTGGAATTGCTACACAAAATCCAGAATTACGTAAGAAATTTGAAGGCAAACCAGAGCATGTTGTTAATTTCATGTATTTCATTGCTCAAGAATTAAGGGAGATTATGGCTCAGCTTGGTTTTAGAACAGTCAACGAAATGGTTGGACAAGTTCATAAGTTAAATAGAAATAATACAATAGAACATTA
>JARRKS010000039.1:1280-9430 GCA_037387865.1 Flavobacteriaceae bacterium | reverse complement strand
ACATACGTTGGGGCATCGCTCCTGACAAACTTTACCAGTCTTGGTTGGTGTATGATACTAACGAACATTTTATGCGTTGCCTGGACCGCGACACACCTTACTATTTTACGAGAGAAGCATTTAATGAAAATGGCATTTCAGAAAAAAGTGAAATAATTTTTGTAGAATGATTATGAGAAAATCAATTTTAATATTAAGTATCCTTTGTATGTTTTTATTACAAGCACAAGAGCTAAAAGTAATGACTTATAACATAAAACTTGATTATCCAAAAGAAGGAGACAATAGTTGGACCAATAGAAAACCATTTTTCATCAATCAATTGAAATTTTATGAACCTGATGTTTTTGGTGTTCAGGAAGCCATGCCCAACCAAATGAAAGACATGGATAGCCTTTTAACCGATTATAGTTTTGTGGGAGTAGGTCGAGATGATGGCAAGGATGAAGGTGAATATTCTTCAATATTTTACAAATCAGAAAAATTCAACCTTATAAAATCTAATACTTTTTGGCTGTCGCAAACTCCAGAAAAAGTGACTATGGGTTGGGATGCTGTGTGTAATAGAATTTGTACATATGCACTTTTAGAAGATTCAGAAACCAATCAAAAAGTTTGGGTTTTCAATACACACTTTGATCATGTTGGAGTAGAAGCTAGAAAAAATAGTGCCACATTGATTCTTCAGAAGATTAATGATATCAATAAACAAAATTACCCTGTGATTCTTATGGGTGATTTTAATATGGAAGATAGTCATGAAAGTATTCAATATATCCTTAACAGCTTAAAAGATTCTAAAACGGTTTCTAATATTACATTTGGTCCAGAAGGAACGTTTAATGGATTTCATTTTGATAAACCAGTGACTCGTCGTATTGATTATATTTTTGTAAGTCCTGAAATTAAGGTTAAAAAATATGCAGTTTTAAGCGACTCTTGGGATTTGAGATATCCTTCAGACCATTTCCCAGTTTATATAGAAATAAAAATTGAAGAATAAAAAAAGCCCTTACAATTGTGAGGGCTTTAACTTAAGAAAGATTTACTAACTTAATTAGTTTGTAGCATCTTTAACTGCATCAGCAGCGTCATTTGCAGCATTTTCAACTGCATCAGCAGCATCGTCTGCAGCTTCACCAACTGCATCAGCAGCGTCATCAATAGCTTCACCAGCAGCATCAACAGCATCGTCAATAGCTTCGCCAGCATCTTCCATTGCACCTTCTGTAGCATCCATAGCATCGTCAGTTGCTTCTTCAACTGCTTCAGTTGCATTATCTACAGCTTCTTCAGCACCTTTTTTTGTATCTCTACAAGATGTAAAAGATATACTTAAAGCTAATAACAAAGCAAGGCTTAATAATAATTTTTTCATTAGTTTATAATTTTAGTGTTAATTATTTTGCGAAAATAACAACTTCTTGTTAATTTTCGTAATGTATAAGTTAAGAATTTTAACATTTTTTACGTTCTGTATGATCTTGAATTAACAATTTCATGATTTTTTTAAATTCTCGAATTGATGAAATAGAAAACATGCCTCCAATATCAATCATGTTCATGGCTTCAGGATGTTTTAAATAATTTTTCCCTATTATAATCGGAATTCCAAAAACGGCAGCTTCCAAAGTGTTATGCAGACCTTTGGTGCCCATACCACCTCCTATATAAGCTATATCAGCATAATTATAAATTTTTGAAAGAAACCCGACAGTATCTATAATATAAACTTGAAATTCAGACAGGTTTTTATTATCACCTTCAGAATACAAAACCGAGCTTAATTTTATTTTTTGTTTTAATTTCTCTATATGAGAAGTTTTGATGTCATGAGGAACAAGAACATATTTTAGATTATTTGAAGATTGTGAGTTAATATATTCAACTAATATATCTTCATCTTCGGGCCAAATGCTCCCAGCCACAAAACACAAACTGTCTTGTTTAAAACTTTCAATGAAGGGAAGCGTATTATTTTTATCTAATTGATTTAATACACGATCAAACCTAGTATCTCCAGAAACAGATACCATATTAACACCAATACTTTTTAATAAGTTTTTGGACTGTTCGTCTTGAGTAAAGATATGATCAAAAGTAAATAAAGCTTTTTTGATCTTGTTTCCGTAAAATTTAAAAAAGATTTGATTCTCTCTAAATAATGCTGAGATTAAAATGGTTTTAAAGTTTCCTTGCTTTAATGCAGAAAGATAATTTGGCCAAATTTCATATTTCACAAAAACAGTAAGATCTGGATTAATAATTTGAACAAAATTAAACGCATTTGTTTTCGTGTCTAAAGGCAGATAAACAACAATATCGGCTATTGAGTTATCTTTTTTTATTTCATAACCCGAAGGTGAAAAAAATGAGAGTATAATTTTATGATTTTTGTATAGCTTCTTAAATTCCTCAAAAACAGGTAACCCTTGTTCATACTCACCTAAAGATGCACAATGAAACCAAAGCGTTTTATCATTTTTATTTAATTTACTTTTTAAGATATTAAATGTTTTTGCTCTTCCTTTTACACCAAGATTAATTTTGTTGTTAAAAGGAGCAATACACTTCAATCCGAATCTGACAAAAGTTATACCTATGTTATAAATAAAACCCAACTCAATTTATTTGTTGCTAAAATACATTTCTTTAAAATAAATACATTGGTTCGCGTAAATGAATTTTGTAATTTCGCCATCTATGAGAAAAATACAAATGGTTGACCTTAAGGGTCAATATGGTGATATAAAAGATGAGGTAAATGCTTCAATACAGGAAGTTATAGATAACACATCGTTTATTAATGGTCCTAAAGTGCACGAGTTTCAGAAAAATTTAGAAAACTATTTAGGTGTAAAGCATGTAATTCCATGTGCTAACGGTACAGATGCTTTACAAATTGCTATGATGGGTTTAGGTTTAAAGCCTGGAGACGAAGTCATTACTGCCGATTTCACTTTTGCAGCAACTGTAGAAGTTATTGCTTTACTTAATCTTACACCTGTCTTGGTTGATGTAAACCCAGATGATTTTAATATAAATGTTGAAGCAGTAAAAAAGGCTATAACACCAAAAACAAAAGCTATCGTGCCTGTGCATTTGTTTGGTCAATGTGCCAATATGGAAGCTATTATGGAAGTAGCCGAAGCTCATGATTTGTTTGTTATTGAAGATAATGCTCAAGCAATTGGTGCAACATATACATATAAGAATGGAAAAAAAGTTAAAGCAGGAGCCATAAGTCATGTAGCTTCTACCTCATTTTTTCCATCAAAAAATTTGGGTTGTTATGGAGATGGAGGAGCTATTTTTACAAACGATGATGATTTAGCTCATACTATTAGAGGAATTGTAAATCATGGCATGTATGTTAGATATCACCATGACGTAGTTGGTGTTAATTCGAGATTGGATAGTATTCAAGCGGCTGTTTTGGATGTAAAATTGAGCAATTTAGATTTGTATAATAAAAAAAGACAAATTGCTGCAAAAAAATACAATTTAGCATTTCACGGAATTGAAAATATTATTACTCCAAAGGTTTCGAATGGCTGTAATGACATATGTGATAAATGTGATTGTCATGTTTTTCATCAATATACTTTAAAGATTAAAAATTGTGATAGAGATGCATTAGCAAAATATCTAAACGAAAATGACATTCCTTGTGGTGTCTATTATCCTATTCCGCTTCACAGGCAAAAAGCTTATCAGGATTCTAGATATAAAGAAGAAGATTTTGAAGTTACTAACCAATTAGTTAAAGAAGTGATTTCCTTGCCAATGCATACAGAATTAGATGATGAGCAAATAGGATTTATAGCGTCAAAGGTTATAGAATTTGTAAATGGGTAAAATATTAGTCACCGGTGGTTTAGGGTTTATAGGATCTCACACTGTAGTTGAACTTCAAAATGAAGGATATGAGGTTGTTATTATTGACAATCTATCCAATTCTTCTATTAATGTTTTGGATGGGATTACTGACATAACTGGAAAGCAAGCGATCTTCGAAAAGCTTGATTTAAAAGATAAACAGAAAGTTGAAGATTTTTTCAAGAAGCATCAAGATATTAGTGGAGTTATACATTTTGCAGCTAGTAAGGCTGTTGGCGAAAGTGTTGAAAAACCGCTTTTATATTATGAAAACAATATCAATACTTTGATTTATTTGTTGCAGGAGTTAAAGAAGTTAAATCTTTCAAACTTTATTTTTAGTTCTTCTTGTACTGTTTACGGGCAAGCTGATGAGCTTCCTATAACAGAAGATGCTCCAGTAAAAGCTGCAGAATCTCCATATGGAAACACAAAACAAATAGGAGAAGAAATCATTAGAGATACGTGTAGCGTATATGAATACATCAAAGCTATTTCGTTACGCTATTTTAATCCTATTGGGGCTCACGAAAGTGCTAAAATAGGAGAACTGCCTATTGGTGTTCCTCAAAATTTGGTTCCTTTTATTACGCAAACAGCTGCCGGATTACGTAATGAACTTTCTGTTTTCGGTAATGATTATCCAACTTCAGATGGTACGTGCATCAGAGATTATATTCATGTTGTAGATTTAGCTAAAGCTCACGTTGTAGCATTAGAAAGATTGATAAAAAATAAAAATAAATCTAATTACGAGGTATTCAATGTCGGTACTGGAAAGGGTAGTACAGTTTTAGAAGTTATACAATCTTTCGAAAAAATTTCTGGGATGGAACTTAATTACAGATTTGCTGATAGAAGAGCTGGTGATGTTATTTCTGCTTTCGCAAATACAGAAAAAGCCAATACAGAACTTGGTTGGAAGGCGAAATTCTCTCTCGATGATGCTATGAAATCTGCTTGGAAATGGCAACAGAGCTTAAAAAGATAAATTTTAACATTTCTTTGATTCCCAATCATTACTTTAAAAATGTTTTTTTATAAATTATACTATGTAATTGATTATTAGTTATTTGAAGGTAAAATAATTTATAATCTATTATCCTAAAAAAGCAATAATTTATGGTAAACTATTATCGGGAATTACTATTTTAAGCAACCTTTAAGACTTTATTTCGTCTATTATATATAACTTCATATGAAACTTATACAAATAAAGACTAATTCAGCATTGAGCTACATCAATCAATCAAATGTTCAACCAATTAAAAATACTACACTTTTTATTATGTTATTTAATCGCATTTAATTCTCTGTTTGCTACAGAAAATTCAACCTCTGTAAAACTTCTTCAGATAGATAGTTTAATCACACAACATGATAGCACAAAAGTTGATGATCAAAAAAGGATGTTGGTACTTTATGAGAAGGCTTTAGATGAAAATCATTCCGATTCTGTAAATATTTTTAAAAAAGTAGCACTTTTAAATGCTGAGCTTAATCATCCAGGAGAAGCTTTTACATTTACTGAAAAGTATATTAATAATGCATTAGACTTTTCTGTTTTAGGTGATAGCTCCTATCAAAATATTATTGATTCTGAAGAGTATAAAATACTCAAAAATAAATATCAGCCTAAGATTAATATTCTTGCGTTTATCTATTTTTATATAGCACTGATCGGTTTTTATTTTGCAATAGTCATAAATTTTACTAGAAAGGCCAGAACAACTTCTAATTTGGCTATTAGCCTATTTATTGCTGTGCATTCTTTATTTATTTTAGAATTTGTATTGTATTATTCTAATTTGCAATATGAGTTGCCACACACATACTTTATGGCAGCAGGAACGGCTCTAATGTATGGTCCGCTTTTATATTTATATTTTAAGAGTGTAACTCAAAATTATAAACTTAAAACGCTAGATATATTACACTTTTACCCTACAGTTTTAGTATTACTTTTTTTACTTCCGATATACACGTTACCAGCATCAGAGAAAATTAAAATTATGCTTGATTTTAATACAGACTATAAATTTTACGGGTATACAGTTTTTGCTTTAAAATTATCATCTTTAATTATATATGGAGTTTTAATTAGTAGAATGTTGTATTTAAAGCAAAATGAAAAACAAGAGAAAAATAATTCTCTTATTACCAGATGGAAAAAAAGTATTTATTTTATTCATGTCACTTATATAATTTCGTATTTAATATATGGTATTTCTATCAGTGGCATATTAGGGTTTTTTCCTAGTTTCATTTATCACGTTCAAGTAATTGCAATATGCATTATGGTGTTATATGTGGCATATATGGCGTATGTTCAACCAGACGTGTTTAGCAATAAGTATAATACTATAAAAGCAGGTTTACTATTTCAAAAATATGAGAATTCTGGTCTCACAGAGTCGCTATCTGAAGAATTAAAAGCAAGCCTTATTAAATTATTTGTAGAAGATAAGATTTATAGAGAAAATAACTTAAGTCTTGAAATGCTCTCCGAAAAATTAAACACAACACGGCACAATACATCGCAAATAATAAACGAACATTTCAATATGAATTTCTTTGAGCTCATCAATAAATTTAGAATTGAAGAAGTCACTGAAATTCTCAAGAAAGACATCTACGGAAGCCTTCATATTATTGATATTGCTTATGAAGTTGGTTACAACAATAAAGTAACCTTTAATAAAGCCTTTAAAAAAGAAACATCTCTAACCCCTTCACAGTTTATTCAGGCACAAAAAAATAAACCACTGGTAAATTAACAGTAAATTATTGTCGGAATAGGTAAACTATTATAGGAGTTGCCAGTATTTAGTAACGTAATCCTTTGCTTTACTTCAGCAATTGCAAAGGAAAGGCAGTGAAAGAGCCTTCTATTAAAATAAAAAGTTCCACTAAACTTTGAATTCATTTTGTGAAGTATATTTTGAATTAGTCTTTAAAATTTCTTCACTGTCTTCCTTTCATTTTGCACTAATTCAAAAATAATTTTAACCAAAATTTAATTTTATGAAAGTAAAGAATTACTTTATGGGATTGGTGCTTTTGTTGTTTGGAATAACAACAACACTCGCCCAAGAAAAAGAGATTTCTGGTAATGTAACAGACGCAAATAATCTGTCTCTGCCAGGAGCTACTATCTTAATTAAAGGAACCACCACTGGTGCTTCAACAGATTTTGATGGTAATTATCAAATTAAAGCTAATCAAGGTGATGTTTTAGTCTTTAGCTTTATTGGATATACAAATCAAGAAATTGTAGTTGGGGCATCCAACACAATAAATGTTCAACTTCAAGAAGATGCGCAGGCGTTAGAAGAAGTTGTTGTAACCGCCTTTGGTAAGCCAAAAGCCAAACGAGAAATGAGTTCTTCGGTTGCCATTCTAGGTAATGAAGATCTTACAGATGTAACCAATACAAACCCCTTTGAATCGCTTTCAGGGAAAATCGCTGGTGTTGACATTTCAACACCTGCACAAAATGGAGCAACATCTAAAGTTATTATTCGTGGATTTAGTTCATTGGGATCTAACCAACCACTGTACATTGTTGATGGTTCTCCAATAAATAACGCGCAAAACAAATTGGTTTCTCCTCTTTTGGATACTGCTGCAACAAGAACTTTTGATGGTGGTAGTGGGTTAAATGATATCGATCCAAATAATATTGAAAATATTACAGTATTAAAAGGAGCTGCTGCCTCCGCACTTTATGGTTCTAGAGCATCTAATGGTGCAATTCTTATTACTACCAAAAAAGGAAAATCCGGGCAGAAATTAAAAATCGACATAATTAGTTCAATAGACTTTTCTGAAGTTGCCAGAGTACCACATTTACAAAATGATTTCGGGCAAGGATGGAACGGACAAAGCTATTCATCTTTACCGGCTGGAGGACTTGGAGCTAGTAATGAAAATGGTTCTTGGGGAGCTGCTTTTGACGGTAAAGATAGACCATGGGGGCAAATCGTAAATAATTCACAGCAAATTAAACCATACGTAGCATTAGAAGACAATATTAAAGATTTTTATGATATTGGAACTATTTACACAAATTCAATTCGTTTTACCGGTGGTGGCGAGACTAGTAACTTTACATTAGGATTTACTAATACAGAAAGTGATGGAATTATTCCTACAAATGCAGATGCATTTACAAGAAAAGCCTTTAGTGGAGGTGGAGGAATAACCAATGGAAAACTTAATGTAACTACAACTATAAATTATGTAGAGAAAGATCAAAATATAGTTAATAC
>JARRKS010000039.1:0-1254 GCA_037387865.1 Flavobacteriaceae bacterium | reverse complement strand
CAGATAATGCTGGTGAAGGCGAAGTTTTAATTCAGGAAATTATTCAAATACCAAGGGATATTAGCTTGGTAGAATTGGAGGATTATACGAACAACCCATTTAACAATAACGATAATTTTTACACGCCATATTCTAGAAATCCATATTGGACAATTAAAGAGAATGGTAATAATTTAAGGAGTGGCCGTTTTTTTGGGAACATTAACGTAAGTTATAATATTAATGATAATATAAAAGCAACTTATCAAATAGGTGCTGACGTTATTAATACTAAAAATAAAAGCTATGGTGCAGTTGTAAGGTATACAGCAGGTTCACCAAATGCCTTATTGGCTGCAACAGAGAATGCAGGAGGTGTTACAGAATCTACTACAAATAGAAGTGAATATGATTCGTTTTTAACTTTAGATTATACAGGAGATTTAACAGATGACTTAAGTTTAGATGCTTCTTTAGGGACAGCTTACAATCAAAGATCAACAAGCTTTTTTAGAGCAGTAATTACAGACTTGAGTGTACCGAATTTTTATGAATTGTCTAATACTGCTGGTAGACCAACGGTTACACAAAACGACACAAAAAGAAGAACCTACGGTGTATTTGGTTCGGCCACTTTAGGATTTAAAGACAGATATTTTTTAACACTTACAGGAAGAAATGACTGGACATCTACTTTACCAATAGGAAATAATTCTTATTTCTATCCATCAGCTGGTTTAAGTGCCATTGTATTAGATAATGGTAAACATTTTGCGAAGTTAAGAGCAGCAGTGGCAAGAGTGGCTAAAGATACAGGACCTTACAATACCGAAAATTCTTTAATACAAGGTGTTAACGGAGCTTATTTCGGTCAAATATTGTTCCCGATTGGAGGGCAAACGCTTTTGAATTAAGTGGCATTATTGGTAATCCTAACCTAAAACCAGAGATTACAAAAGAATTTGAAATAGGTACAGAAATTTCGTTGTTTAATAATAGAGTAAGCATAGATGCGGCGGTTTATAATAAAGATACCGAAGGTGTAATTATTTTAAGACCACTACCAAGAAGTACCGGATTTCAAAGTATAACAGGTAACTTTTTAGACATTAATAATAAAGGTATTGAATTAAGCATTAATGCTTTCCCGGTTAGAACAGATGATTTCTTTTGGAAGGTGGGTTACACATTTACAAAAAACGAGAATGAAGTTACTGACATCGCAGAAGGTTTAGATGAAATTCTAATCAATGGTGCATATGCAGTTAATTTTTA
>JARRKS010000038.1:7666-10806 GCA_037387865.1 Flavobacteriaceae bacterium | reverse complement strand
GGTGTTGTATTAAAAGGAGATTATCAGTTTAGAGATAACGCGGTTTCTGGTGGTGAAGTACAAAACAGATTAAACTTTGGTATTGGAGTTTGGTTCTAAAATATAATTTTTAATTCTTTAAAGGAGTTAACTATTGAAAAAACTAAAGTATGACCTTAAAAATTATACTGTGGTTTTGGGTATTTTGTTTATTATTAACAAGGAAAAATTTGAATAACTTCGCAAAATGAAATTTGAACATCTAATTTTATCGGTTAGTGCTTTTATCTTTTTGTCATTTGGGTTGCCAAAAAATATTCAGAAGAAAGTAGATAAAGAAATTAGTTCGACTTTTGAAGTTGAAGCGTTTTCATGTGAAGAAAAGATAATTTCAGATGAGGTTACTAAAGATTTGCCTTCAGCATTTGGAAAAGAAAATTTATTCGAAATTAAAGTTAAAGATTCATTGGTAGGATATGCCTATATTTCTAAAGCACCCAGCAAAACTGCAGAGTTTGATTTTTTAGTGTTGTTTGATAAAGAGCTATTTATACTTAAAACAAAAGTGCTTATTTATAGAGAAGAATACGGTGGAGAAATAGGCAGCAAGAGATGGCTCAAGCAGTTTAACGGAAAGAGTAAAACAGACGAAGTTATTTTTGAAGAAAATATTGTTGCAATTTCTGGTGCAACAATTTCTGTAAGATCAATGACCAAAGCTATGAATAACTTACTTAAATCTCTAAAAGTACTTCATCAAAAGAACATTATATAAATGCAGACTAATGGACTAATACTAACATTCCCACAGGAAATTAAGCTTTTAATAGGTATATTCTTAATAGTATTAAGCGTTGGTTTTTATACAGGCTTACTCTTTGTGGAAGAGACATCTTCAGTAAATCCCAATGGTATTGAAGAACAGTATTTAGGTAATGAAGAAGACCAAGAAGCAGCAATAATGAAGTTTAAGAAAAGTGATCAGGAAATGCTCACTTTAGTACACAACCATGTTCTATCCATGTCAATCATTTTCTTTTTATTAGCAATTATAATTTATACTACGCGACTGAATAAAAAATTAAAACTTTTTTTGATGATTGAGCCTTTTGTATCAGTTATTTTAACTTTTGGAGGAATATATCTGCTTTGGAAAGGAATGCTCTGGATGAAATATGTTGTTATGTTTTCTGGCTCACTTATGGTTTTGTCCTATTCAATTTCTATACTTATAATTTTCATTCAGCTTTTTCAGAAAAAGAAGCTTACCAATTAATAGTTAATTTACTGATTTAAATTGTATATTTGCACGCAATTAAATCTTAATTGCATGACATCTCACCTAAATAAAATTGTTGGAGAAGGCTTAACGTACGACGACGTTCTTTTAGTCCCAGCATTTTCAGAAGTTTTACCTCGCGAAGTCAATATTCAGACCAAGTTTACTCGCAATATTACTATAAATGTTCCAATAGCTTCAGCAGCTATGGATACAGTTACAGAGAGTAAAATGGCAATTGCTATGGCTCAAGAAGGAGGTATCGGCGTACTGCATAAAAACATGACCATAGAGCAACAAGCAGAAAAAGTTAGAAAGGTAAAACGTGCTGAAAGTGGTATGATTATAGATCCGGTAACACTTCCCTTAACAGCTAAAGTTAAAGATGCCAAGCAATGTATGAAAGAATACAGCATTGGTGGAATACCTATTGTAAATGATCAAGGTGTTTTAAAAGGCATTGTTACAAATCGTGACCTACGTTTTGAACATGATAATAAGAAACCGATTGTTGATGTAATGACAGGAGAAAATTTAGTCACTGCCGAAGTAGGTACATCTCTGAAATCGGCTGAAATTATTTTACAAAAACATAAAATTGAGAAATTATTAATAGTTGATGATAATTATAAACTTGTTGGTTTAATTACTTTTAGAGATATTACAAAAGTTACTCAAAAACCAATTGCAAATAAAGATAGCTATGGAAGATTGCGAGTAGCAGCTGCCATTGGTGTTACTGTAGATGCCGTAAAAAGAGCAGAAGCTTTGGTAAATGCAGGTATTGATGCTATAATTATTGATACCGCACATGGTCATTCTAAAGGCGTTGTTGTTGTGTTAAAAGAAATTAAGAAAAAGTTTCCGGCTCTGGAAGTTGTTGTTGGAAACATTGCAACTGGACAGGCTGCAAAATATTAGGTTGACGCAGGAGCAGATGCTGTAAAGGTTGGTATTGGCCCTGGATCAATATGTACCACTAGAGTAATTGCTGGCGTTGGTTTTCCACAATTTTCTGCTGTTCTTGAAGTCGCTGATGCTATTAAAGGAACTGGAGTTCCAGTTATTGCAGATGGAGGCATACGTTACACAGGTGATATTCCTAAAGCAATAGCAGCTGGTGCTGATTGTGTTATGTTAGGATCATTACTTGCTGGTACAAAAGAATCGCCAGGAGAAACCATTATCTATGAAGGACGAAAATTTAAATCTTATCGCGGTATGGGCTCTGTTGAAGCCATGACACAAGGAAGTAAGGACAGATATTTTCAAGATGTAGAAGATGACATTAAAAAATTAGTACCAGAAGGAATTGTTGGTCGCGTGCCATATAAAGGTGAGTTATATGAAAGTATTCATCAATTTGTAGGTGGATTAAGAGCAGGAATGGGATATTGTGGCGCAAAGGATATTGCAACATTAAAGGAATCTGGACAATTTGTAAAAATCACGGCATCAGGAATAAATGAAAGTCATCCTCATGATGTAACCATTACAAAAGAATCACCTAATTATTCAAGATAAATTTTATCTACTCCAAATACGGTAGATTAAGCTTAATGAAAATCTATTGTCAACAAATTTAGAATTCGTTTCAGGATACTCTTTGTTTTTAAAAGTGGTTAGATTATATTTTGATTTTATGGATAATTTATCATTAATCCCATAAACATATCCCATACCAACTGAAAATCCATCCCACTTTTTGCTTAAAGAATATTGAATGTTGGTATTCAAATTGTTATTAGCTGTTATATCAACATTGGAAAAAGCTATTCCTCCACGTAAAGTTAATAAGCTTCTTGCTCCTATTTTTCTACCAATGATTACGACTAACTCGCTTTTAGATCCAATAGATATGTCAAACTCATAATTTCCTTGT
>JARRKS010000038.1:0-7570 GCA_037387865.1 Flavobacteriaceae bacterium | reverse complement strand
AAATAAAAATTATATAAATTTTATTTTTTAAAAGAAGCATGTTAGATATAATGAAGTTATATTTATTGTATTTAAAGTTACACTTTTGTATGGTGAAAACAAATTCAAAGTAAAAAGATATATTTTTAAAAAATATATTAAAAGGTATACTAATCACATTTTTAAAGAGCTATATTAAAATCTAAACGAACTCTATTTCCAGTTTCTTTAGCTATTCCATAAGGAACTAGTTGCTCAACAACAAAAAACCTTAATTTTAAGTTCGTTTTTTCGCCTAGCATATAGCCTGCCATAAATTCAAAACCTTTAAAGTTTGTTAATCGACCATCTGGAGAACCTTGTGAAGAGTAATCCCAGCGTGTCCAATCGTTTTGTGCAAAAAAATCAACAGCCGCAAATCTTTCTAAATATGTGTATGTGATTAAAGCTTTCCAATCTCCTTTATTGTTCAGCTTACCTAGACTAGCAGAAGCGACAATACCTTCTTTTTGGTCACTTAAATTTTGAGGGATAGAACTATTTTTGCTTAAATCTTTTAAATTGTAATAGTAATCAATACCTATAACAATATTTGAGGTATCCAATACTTTAATTTTTGTACCAAGGCTTAAAATAGAATAATCAATTAAATAGGTTTCATTTCCATCAGGAATGTCGGGCATTTTATTAAAATAATATATGCTAGGATAAAAAATGACTTTGTTATTAAAGAACGAACCTACAGCCTGCAAACCTTGAAAGTAACTATCTTCACTAAATGAAGTACCATTAGTTGCTGAAATAAAATGCCCTGCATTAATTGATAGGGATTGGAGAACAGAATCATCAAAATTAAACTTTGTTTTTAATGCAACACCTTCTGGAAATACATTATCACTCCAAAAGAGCTCGTTTTGCTTTTCAAATGGATATGTATTTTTTCCAATCCAAGCAGTCAACCAATTATGATAAAATTCTGCGTAGGCCTTTTCAAGTGCGATTGGTAAACCACCAAACTCTTTATTGCCACTTCCTAGTGTAAGTTGTGGATCTTGCTGTTTTTTAGGGTCACCTGTTCTTATTCTTGCACCAAAAGAAACCCAATCTTGGTAATTGTAAGTTAATCCAAATCTTAATCTATATCTTAATCGCGATCTATCTTCACGATATGTACCGTCAGATTTTTTTGAATCCCAATCTTGTTCAATTCTAAATCTAAAATCTCCATTAAAAGATAATTTTGAAGTTTTTTCATTTTCTTGAGCATTTAAAAATAATTGAAGAAATAAAAGGCAGACAACGCCAACAATTTGTTTCATAAATGATTTAATAAAAATTATGAAACCTAAAAGTATACAGATTAGTTGAATTTCAAAAATTCGTATTAACAATTATTTGATCTAAAAGAGAGATTTATTCTTTTTAAAAAAGAAATAATGCTTAAAATTTATAATTAAAGTTAAAAATAAATCCATCTTTATTATATATCATAGAGACATTATATTTGTTTTGTTCATAGGGCTTTGTAAAGAGGTATGTGCTTCCAATTCCTATTCCAGCTCCAGCTAAAACATCCCAGATATCGTGCCAGCCATCAGGTCCTTCCATGCGGCTTACACCAACAACTGCAGCTAGAAAATAAGCATACTTTCCATATTTCCAACCGTAACGTCTCTGTATAAATGCTGCTCCAGTAAATGCTGAAGTTGTATGTCCAGAAGGAAATGCATCGTATAGGTCTCTACCTTCAGGGCGTTGTTTTCTAACGATCTTTTTTAATGCTTGAGTTACAACAAAACTTGTTGCATAAGAAAAAGCAAATTGTTTAGTTCCTTCCCAATCCTTTTTAAAAATAGTTGTTAGTCCGGCAGCAGCAGGTAAAGCTAACTGTAAAATGTCGCCAGTATCTTCTAAAATATATTCCCATTTTTCATGTGTACCACCATCATTTACCTGGCAATTACAGAGATTTATGCTTACTATTAAAAGAATAAAGCTAACTAATAAGTTAAGATTCTTACTGTTAAGCATATAAGATGTTTCTGGCTTATTAACTTAATTAGCACATAATTTATTGTTATTAAACACTTTAGTTTTATATGAATGTATAAATTTTTTGTGTTTGATAAGTGATTGATAATTAAAAAGTCATAAAGATTTAATTATATTATGTTACTTAAAAACCTTAATTACTAATACTAAACCATCTATAAAATCGTTTGTTATTGCAGCTTGCTTTATAGGTTAATATTCCTATTTTTGCATGAATTAAAATCTGATGTGTTAAATGAAATTAAGACCTATTTATATTTTTTTAGTTCTATTGATGCCATTGATAACCAATGCCCAAGTTTCTAAAGACGACGTGCTTTTTACAGTAGATAATGACAAAGTTTTTGCTACAGAATTTATAAGAGTTTACAATAAGAATTTAGATCTGGTTCAAGACGAATCTCAAAAAGATATTGATGCTTATTTAGAGCTATTTATAAATTATAAACTGAAATTAAAAGAAGCCAGAGCATTAAAACTTGATGAGAAACCTTCGTATATAAGGGAGCTTTCCAATTATAAAAAGCAACTAGCAAAAAATTACTTAACAGATAATAAAGTTACTGACGAATTGATTGCAGAAGCTTATGAAAGAACTATTAATGAAGTAAAGGCAAGTCATATATTGATTAAAATGCCAGAAGATGCTAACCCAGAAGATACTCTTGAAGTTTATAACGAAATTTTAAAATTAAGAGATAGATTAGTTAATGAAGGTTTTGAAAAAGTGAAGAATGATGTTCATGACGGAAAAAGAATTTTTGCAGAAGGTTTAGGTTATTTTTCATGTTTTAAAATGGTTTATGATTTTGAAAATGCTGCGTATAACACCAATATTGGAGAAGTATCAATGCCTTTTAGAACAAATTTCGGATACCATATAGTGCAGGTGTATGATAAACGTAAATCTCGTGGAGAAGTTACTGTAGGAAACATTATGGTAAGCACTATCAATGTAGATTCGCTGCAAGGAAGCCCTGAAGAAAGAATAGCAGATATTTATAAAAAATTGTCTCAAGGAGAAGATTTTGAGTCTTTGGCCAAACAATTTTCTGATGATAAGAGTTCAGCAAGTAATGGTGGTAAAATGGAACCTTTTTCAGGAGGGCAGTTAAGCTCTGAAGTTTTTGAAGATGAAGCATTCAATCTTATAAATGTTGGAGATGTTTCACCTCCATTTAAAACAAAATTTGGTTGGCACATCATAAAGCTTTATGATAAAAAAGAAGTTGAATCTTTTGAAGCACTTAAGCCAGAATTAGAAGTAAAAGTTAAACGTGATTCTCGCTCAAAATTAATTAATGACGCTTTGGTTGATGACTTGAAGAAGAGATATAAAGTTACATTCAATAAATCTGATCTTTCTTATTTTGAATCAATTCTAAATGATGATTATTATAAAAGAACGTGGACTTTACCTTCAGATTTTGATGGATCCAAAACTCTCGTAAAAATTGAAAATAAGTCAGTACCTTATTCAGATTTTGGTAATTTTTTATTGAGAGCTCAACGCAGATCAAAACCTAATGTGTCTTTTGAAGATATTATTTCTGATAATTACAATATATTTCTCGATCAAAACCTTATTAAATTTCAGGAAGAAAATCTGGAAAATGAAAATGAAGACTTTGCTAATATAGTAGGAGAATATCGTGATGGGTTACTATTATTTGATTTGATGGAAAGCAAAATCTGGAATGTTGCAACAACAGATTCTGTTGGCTTAAAATCATTTTATGACAACAATAAAGAAAATTATTTTGTTAATGAAAGCGTAGATGCCATAGTAGCGCATTCAGCAAAACAAAGTGATATAGAAAAAGTTTCAGAAATGTTAAAGCAAGGTAAAACGCCTGACCAAATTAAAAAAGCCATAAATGTAAATGGTCAGGTGAGTGTTATTTTTACTACTGGTACCATGGATAAAAACCATCAAGCACTTCCAGAAGGGTTTGTTTTTAAAGAAGGAATTTCAGATGTATATAAGCAAAATGATAGCTTTGTAATTGTAGATGTAAAAGCTATTTTACCTAAAACATTAAAATCCTTTGATGAAGCTAAAGGAAAAGTAATAAGTGATTATCAAGCATACAAAGAAGACACTTGGTTAAGTGAATTACACAATAAATACAAGGTAATTGTTAACCAAGATGTTCTAAATAAAGTCAAGAAGCAAATTAACGTTCAATAAAATTGCGTAATAGTTCAAGAATATCAATTATCGTATTCATTTTATTTTTTTCCTGTCAGTTTTTTAAAAAGGAAGAAGACAAGACACCTGTAGCTAGAGTTAATGATACTTATTTATATCAACAAGACATTGAAGATATAATACCAGAAAACACAACAAAAGAAGATAGTGCTTTATTGGTTACAAATTATATAAACCGTTGGGCAACCCAACAGTTGTTAGTTAACGGAGCACTAGTCAATTTAAGTGAAGAAAAGCAAAAATCCTTTAACAAGCTTGTAAAACAATACAAAAACGATTTGTTCTCTAAAGCATATTTAGAAGCTTTGGTTAAAAGAAGTATAGATACTTCTGTTACTACTGAAGAAGCCCAGGTTTTCTATGAACAAAATTTGGATGCATTTAAACTTAATGAAGATCTCATCAAATTTAGGTATATAAATATTAATGAGAATAGACAGGATTTTGATGAAATCACATCAAAGTTTAAACGCTTTAATGCAGAAGATAAAAAAGAATTAGACTCCATTTCTATTCAGTTCAAATCGTATTCTTTAAATGACTCTATTTGGATAAAAGTAAGTCAGGTAATAGATAAAATTCCTGCCCTTACAATTGAAAATGAAAACCAATTGTTAAAAAAATCTAATTTTATACAACTCAAAGATTCATTAGGAGTATATTTGATGCAAATTAATGATGTTCTATTACGTAATAGCGAAGCCCCGTTAGAATATGTAAAACCAACCATAGATCAAATCGTTATTAATAAAAGAAAATTAGAGCTCATTAGAGAATTAGAAAAGGATATTACAAAAGATGCTATTAAAAACAAACAATTTGAGATTTACAATTAACCTAAAATATATACTAGCTTTCAGTATAATTTTTTCTACAATACAAAATTCTATTGCGCAAGAGATTATTGAAGATGAAGTTGATAAAACTGTCGAATCTTCTACTGAAAATAATTTAGAAGCAACAAATTCACTTACAGATAGTGTAAAATCGTTCAAACCAATTAAGGTAGATGGTGTTGCAGCCGTAGTAGGGGATTATATTATTTTGGAATCTGATATAGATCAAACATACCAGCAATTAAAAGCTCAAGGCATTTCAACGGCTGATGTTACACGTTGTCAATTGTTCGGTAAGTTATTAGAGGATAAACTCTATGCACATCATGCCATACAAGACAGCATTGTAGTTTCAGATACTGAAATTCGTTCTTATGTAGACCAGCAAATTCAAGCGTTCTTGCAGCAAACCAATGGTTCTATGGAAGAGTTGCTAAAAATTTACAATAAAGAAGACGAAAAAAGCTTAAAGGACGAAATGTTCGAAATTAATAAAAGTGGTAAGCTTTCCAGTGAAATGCAAACGAAGATTATTGATGAGATTGAAATTACACCAGACGAAGTGAGACAATTTTTCAATAAAATACCTGAAGATCAAAGGCCTACATTTGGTACAGAACTTAAAGTAGCTCAAATAGTAATTGAGCCAAAAGTTAGTGAAGAAGATAAACAGAAAGTTATAAATCAATTAAAAGAATTTAAGGCCGATGTTGAAGATAATGGAGCCAGCTTTAGGTCTAAAGTGGTATTGTATTCGGATGATAAAGCATCAATAAGAAGCGGAGGAAAATATACACTGAATAGAAAACAACCGAGAATGGTTAAGGAGTTTAGAGAAGTGGCTTTTTCATTACAAGAAGGAGAAATTTCCGATCCATTTGAAACTGAATTCGGTTTTCATATCATTTATTTAGAAAAGATCAGAGGACAAGAGTACGATGTAAGCCATATTTTATTAATTCCTGAAGTAACAAATGAAGCCATAAATGAAGCCAAAGAACAATTAAATAAAATTAGAGAACGTATAGTAAATGGTGATATATCTTTTGCAGATGCAGCTAGAGAATCTAGCGAGGAAAAAGAAACCAAGAATGATGGTGGCCAGCTTATAAATCCTGCAACACAAGATTATAACTTTGAGCTTACCAAAATGGATCCTGAATTATATAGCCAAATTCAGAATTTAAAAGATAACGAAGTTAGTCTAGTACTTACAGATCAAGATAGAACAGGTAAAATCAAATTTAAAATTTTAACTGTTACAGATAGAATTGATTCACATGAAGCCGATTATGCCAGAGATTATCTCAAGATAAAAGAATTAGCACTCAACGAAAAGCGTTTAAAAGAAATTGAAAAATGGCAAAATGAAAAGATTATGGATACTTACATAAAAATAAGTGATGACCATAGAGAATGTGATTTTTCAAGTAATTGGTTAAAAGAGTAATATGTCGGATGTAGCAGCCATAGGGCAATTTGTAAAAAAATACAAACAACTTAAAGCAGAAGTAGCAAAAGTAATAATTGGACAAGATGATGTTGTAAATCAGATCTTGATCTCAATTTTTTCTGGAGGCCACTCTCTGTTAATAGGAGTTCCTGGGCTTGCAAAAACATTAACAAAGGACCAATTTTCGCGAATATCATTCTAGCCGACGAAATTAACAGAACACCGCCAAAAACACAGTCAGCATTACTAGAAGCTATGCAAGAAAAAGCTGTGACAGTTGCTGGGCATCATTATAAGTTAAGTTTACCTTATTTTGTTTTGGCTACTCAAAACCCAATTGAACAGGAAGGGACGTACCCTTTACCTGAAGCGCAATTGGATCGTTTTATGTTTGCTATCAATCTGGATTATCCAAGTTTTAATGAAGAGGTTGAAGTTGTAAAAACTACTACTTCTGATGATGAAGTAACCGTTAATGCTTTATTTTCTGCTGAAGAGATTATAGGTTATCAGCATTTAGTTCGTAGAATTCCGGTAGCAGATAATGTTATAGAGTATGCTGTTAATCTAGTTAGTAAAACGAGACCAAATGGAAAATCGGCAACAGATTTTGTTAAGAACTATATTGATTGGGGCGCTGGACCTAGAGCATCTCAAAATTTAATTTTAGCAGCTAAAACACATGCAGCAATTCATGGTAAATTTTCTCCAGATATTGAAAATGTTCAGGCCGTTGCAGATAGTATTTTAAGACACAGGATAATAAAGAATTATAAAGCAGAAGCTGAAGGTATTTCTGAAGAACAAATTATTAAAGGATTGTTATAGTAATTAATCTTTGATTAATTTATCATCTTGTAGTCTCTCATCAATTTCTTTATCATACAAAAACACAAACATACTTGCCATCATATCTTGTTGGATATCGGATGTATTATTGGTAGTTAAAACCAATTCGTATTGATGGTCTGGATAGAGCATAATGCCTTTTTGGCTAGAATAATCTGAAACTTTTTTTAAACCTATTTTGTCATTATA
>JARRKS010000037.1:4491-11709 GCA_037387865.1 Flavobacteriaceae bacterium | reverse complement strand
TTTCAAAACATTCTTTGCCTTCATTAAAGGCAAAATACGCTAACCCTAATGTGCCAATACTGTCTATATATGCAATGTGAAATAGCTCGTAAATTCCGCTACTCACTAACAAAATTATAGACATATAAATACATACCAACGTACAATTAGCATCGGCAAGAATAGGCTCGGAGTTGAGTTGTTTGCCTACTTTTCTTTTTGAGAATACTAGCATCCACATTATTAAAATTGAGATTAAAGAAATAATAACACCCCAAAATGTTGTTATAGGTTTGTGTCCTGTCCAGATATTATACAAACTTGTTAATACAAGCCCAATAACCAAAATAAAGAAGGCTACACCTGTTATTCTTAATGCTGTTCTTTCAAACGTATCTCTATTGCTATTTGGATTCTTTTGTATTCTTAATACCATGTGCGCAATGCCCAATCCAGAAATGACTTCTATAAAGCTATCTATTCCAAATCCAAATAATGCCAGACTCTCGTCTTCGTATCCAAAATAAGTTGAAATGATACCTTCTACTATATTGTAGATAATGGTAATCATAGCTAATAAGAGCGCTATTTTATATAATCTTTTGGTATCTGCCATTAACTTTCTTCTTCAAAAGCTTTATATGCTAAAGGTATTAAAACCCATTTGTCTGGCAGTTTAAAAAATGCACTCCTAGTTTTCTGTATTGTACCATCGTCATTAAGATATTGTAAGCCATAAACCACAAAATGATCATTAAGGTGTTGTCCTAGAACAGTATATTCTCCCGGTAAATCCATAGTGATATTGTATTGCAAATAAACGGCTCTTACTTTTATAATTTTTAGCGTGGCATTATTGGTCAATGGTTTCATAGAGTCATCAGATACCTCATTAATGCCCTTCCATTTATTTTGCGAATATTCAAAAGCTTTTTTTGCAGCTTCTTCGGTTTTAAAAATGGCTTTGCAATCTTCATAAGTTGGCTGCAAAGTTTTTAAGAAGGTATGATTGCTATCCAATCTTAATTTTTCTGCTACCTTTTCCATATCGTTCTCATCTACAGAATTGAATGCAAACCGAACGTTAGGAGGAAAGAACATATCAAACCACCAATGTTTATACTTTTCAGGAATATTTACATGATATGCTGCAGTTGCATTTGCTTTTGCCTGATGAAGACTATCGGCAATAGTTTCTAAATTTGAAACATAGCTTTTCATATCCAATATTGTGGCGCTATCTCCCAGATCTCCATGCCCAGGAATGACAGTTTCAGGATTTAATGAACTTATATGATCCAACCAGATTTTTAGGCCATTAATATTGCCATTTCCCATATATGGATGACAAACATTAAAAACCAAATCGCCAGTAAAGACAATATTCTGTTGTGGTAAATGCAGAACCACATCACTTTCGGTATGACCAGGTCCTAAAGAAATAAGTTTTACTGGAAACGCAGAACCATCCAAACTCATAGAATCTTCAAAAAACGTATTTGGAGGTGTTGTCACTACTTTTTCATGACTTTCATCAAGGGTTTTGTAATAGGGCCGCCACATTAGTATTTTTTGGAATTCTCTGGAAGTTTTATCACCAGAAAAATTATTATATAGTGAATCGTAATGGGCAAACTCAAGATGCGCGTATTCTTTTTCATCAGCAATATCCATAGGTTCCCATTTTTTAATGAGTTCGGCGGTTTTGGTTGTGCTTATTATTTTAACACCATCACCAAAAACCTGATTACCTCTTATGTGGTCGTTATGCGAATGGCTGTTAATAACATACTTTATTGGCGAAAGATTGAACGTATCTACTATTTTTTTCAACTCTTCAGCAGCATCTGGAGACAGAAAGGAATCGAAGATGATGGTTTCTGTTCCATTGTCAATAATACCAGCATTACAAATGGCTGTTCCGCCAAACTTGTGGATGCAAGCATAAACACCTTCAGACAGTTCTAAAAGTTCAAAATTAGAAGATGTAAAAGTGATATTTGTTTGTTCCTTTTTACAATTAATGCATAGAAAATAAACGAATAAAAGAATAAATAATCGTTTCATTTTTTGGTATTTAAATTAAATAGAAGCAGACTAGAAGCAATCTAAATTAAAGTATAATGCTTTAAAAAACAAATAGTTAATTCTTATTTTATTCTTTGGTACATGTCATACAACACTTGATTGTTGATCGTAATATTACCTTTTGAGCTATCGAGGTCTACTATGATAATGATAACAGCAGAAAACGCCATGGACAATGCCAGCACCAAAACCCAATTGGACTTTTCAGATTTCCCAAATAAATAACCAACCTCGAACATGGCAATGATGACCAGCACAAACAGTGCAATCCAGATCAAGTTTGGAATACGATCTATTAAGCCTTTGGAAATTCGTCTGGATTGATAATCGAACATGTTGTTCACAGAATCAATTAACCAGGCATTGATTCTTGTATCGCCTATATTTCTTTGAGTTAAATCTTCTAATAGCGACCAGATATTGCTTTGGATACCTTCCGATTTTTTAATTACCTCTTGAACTTTATCTGGGTTATCTAAAAGCCAGATTCTTAATTCAACATAATCTACAAGTTCTTTACGCAATTGGTCATTAAATGGTTGTGAAACTAATCCAGCTCTCAACCAGCTAGTTTCTATGGAATTTACTTCCTCCAGTAGAAATTGTTTTCTGGCTTCAAAACGAGAAGAGGTTAATCCAAATGTAAATGCCAAAATAAAGGCCAATAATCCTAATGTGGCTCCAACAATGGTATTTATTGGTGCATCGTCTTCTCCTGTAATATGTTTTCTTCGCCATCTGGCAAATGCCATTCCTCCTCTAACAGATAGCAAAATTATGAGTACTATGCCAATATAAATTACCCAAAGAGGAAGCGTATGGAATAAGTAATCGTTCATGTAAAAATAGGGTTTATGTTAATTATTTATCTTACCAGATACCTGTTTGGTGTAATCTTCTGCATCATAAGTCCCTATAGATTCAAGAATGAGACCTTCATCACTAAATTTCCAGCTTTCAAAACCAGTAAAGTCTACTGAATTACCAGTGCCATCTGGTCCTGTATTTGTACCAACAAATCTCCAATGAAATTCTGTTCTTCCGTTTTTAATGACTAAACTATCCATAGTTAATTTCATATCAGGGAAAGCGACCATAAAATCATTTGCAAATTTGGTAATAGCTTCTCTACCAACAATGGGTGTGCCTTTATTGACGATCAGTGCTCCATCTTTTGCAAAAAAGGAAGCTACATTTTCTCCTTTTTGACTATTCCAGGCCGCATTGTAGTTTTGGCCAAATTCTTGCAATTGGTCTTGTTTGTTTTTACATCCAAAATTAAAAACGAGTAGTACAAGAATGCCAAACTTTAAATTGTTTTTAATATGATTATCCATCTGAATTATTTTTAGATGCATTAGGTTTCAAATGTACATCTAATTGAGGGAATGCAATAACAATATTGTTTTCCCTAAATTTTCTATCAATGGTTCTTCTTATTTCAGCTTTTGCCTTTTCAATCCTGAAAATATTTTTGCTAAAAAAGAATAATTGAAAGTCTAAAGAAGAGCTGCCAAAATTCATTAACCTTCCTTCTGCCAATTCGCTATTGATTACATCAGGATTACCAATAACACATTCTTCTAAAACTTTGATAACTAAATCAACATCACTGCCATAAGCTACACCAACATCTATTTTAAAACGTGTTTTTTTGGATTGATGACTCCAATTGATCACTTTACTTGTCGTTATTAATGAGTTGGGAATAATGATAGAAATATCGTCCCTATTTAAGGCTTTGGATGTTCTTAAACCTATTTCTTGAATTTTCACAATATCACCATCGATTTCAAGTATGTCATTTATTTTAATGGACTTTTCAGATAATAAGATAATTCCAGAGATTATATCGTTAAAAGTTTGTTGTAGCCCAAGACCAACACCTACCAATAGCGCTGCCGAACCTGCAATCAAAACCGTTATTTCAACACCAATGGACTCAAGTGCCAAGCTAATAGCTATGACCCAAAGGACATATTTGATTATTTGAAAAAGTGCATAGGTGTTTGCAGCATCAAGCTTCTTGAATTTTGCTCTCCTAGATAATGCTTTCTTAATTAACCATAATAAGAATTTGGTTGCAATAAAGATTAGCAACAGAATGATGATGTTATAAATTCTTAATTTATAATTACCAATACTAAATAGTTCTAGTTCTAAAAATCTCTTGATAACTTCCATTACAACAAATTAATGATGTGAATTTTTATAATGTTCTAAAATTAAATCCCGTCCGAAATCACCATTAAAATCACGCCATACTAAATGAATGTGATTAGCATTATTTTGTGTATTATCAAACTCTACCAAAAAGGTTTTCCCTTGTATTCTGTAATAATGTGGCTTACCGAGTTGAGTAGAACCCGCCCAACCAAAAGTAATATCATTGAGTTCTTCGGCTTTAAGATTGTTCATTCTTTTTTTAGCTAATTCAGTGGGCATTGTAGAAAGATATTCATTCAATAAATCCCATAGGATGTTTTGCTGTTTCGTGTTAAGATCTGATAGTTTGATGCCAACCTTATCTAATGGTGAAACTTCAATGGCATTGGATGTTACAATGTCAAAAAATGATTCTTTTTGAAAAATGGCTTTTTGAGTTTGCACATCAGAAAGGCTATTTACCAAAATAAGCCCGAGACCTTCTTCTTTGTCAAGCGTACTTTCACCTTTTCTTTCCCCTTCCATAATGACTGCCGGACTTGCACCCATAAATCGTGGTGCAATAGATATATTATTATCAACTATGGTGAAATTTAAGGAGATATGATGACCTTCAAAAGACCAAGCCCATGTGTTATCTTTTTCTGGATCACCATAAAATGCTATACTATATTTTTCAGAATCTCTAAAGTCTGAATCTCCACTAATTTCTGCAAGAACATTTTCCAGATCTATGATTTTCAAAGTTTTGTCATATCCTGTTTCACTTAAGTTTTGTTTTAAAAGTTCAAATAATAATTGCTTTTGATCTTCATTAAGTTCAAACAACTGAATACCTGCCCTTGGCCACATGGCTCCAGGTAAAAAATGCCATTCTTGCCGTGTGATATGCCCAAATGGAAGTTGCGTTTTTTCTTTCTGTTCTTGTGATAAGGAATTGAGAAAATCTAATGCTGGATTTGTTTTTGACGTTTGAAAACCAAATAAATTTATTGCAAATAATAGGGTAAGAGTAGTGATAATATTTTTCATTGCTAATAGTTTTTCTTGAGTTGTTTAGTGTGGTGCTCTATATGATAAGCAGACCACATGATGATTTCGCGAGCTATCATTTTACCCATTAAAGGATGTGGTAAAATGACGGTATCTAAATTCTTATCAGATATTTTTCTGGTTTTGTATTCTAATTTTTTTATTTCTACCTGAAGCCTGTCTAGAAGGTATTGTTTTTCTTTTAATGGAGGTATTTTCATATTTTGAGAAAACGGCGAAACAGCTCCAACAGGAACATCTTTTAAGCGCTCAAGATAACGGCTTACTACTGTTTGATAATCTCTAACATCTCTATTGGCTTTACCAAATTTATAACGCAATACAAATTTGGGTAAGCTTAAGGCATTATTTAGAGGTTTAACACTTTGAAGTAGATGAAGTATTTGCTGTCCAGTAGTCCATTTATTTTCCGGACCACTTTCCCAATTATTATCGTCTTGATTATCTATCCAATTGTATAAGTCTAGTCTTTTTGTTTCAAGCAATTCTGAAATAGCTTCTTTATCCATAATACTTGTAATTTTCATGGAAAAGATACAGAATTTTTTGTTACTCTTGTACTGCAGTGGCCTTATCTTTTTTATATATAGGAATTAAGTAAGAGATGTTATATCCAAAACCAAAACCCAATCTGCCACTATCGTAAGTTTTGTTAAAACCTGGTATATAAAGGTTTTCAAAATTAGAAGGTTCGGTCTCACTAATTAAGCCTTTAAATTGAACATTTAATCCAACATAAAGGTTGTTAAAAACTTCTGCTTTGATACCAAAAACAATTTCTGCCCAAATGGCTGTTAAACCATCAAAATCTTCAGATGTGTCTGATGAAAATTGTGGTGTCCAATATTGGTCTTGAGAATATATTAAGTAATTGTTTAGCGTATGACTAAATGTACCGGCGCCAACACGAAAACCACCGTAGATCATGTTTTCCATATCTAACCAGTTTTTGTACAAATTATAATCTACACCAGCTTTTAAGTAACTTCCAGTAGTTGTAACATTTAAATAATCTGTATCTGTAATATTTTCTTCTGTGCCTATTTCAGCCGCCAGATAAAGCTTTCTTGTCAATCTAAAGTCTCCAATAACTTCAAAGCCTTTGTAATCATCATCAATAAAAGAGCGCACCAACTTACTCAAATCTGCTCCAATTCTTAATCCGTATTTATTTTGAATATTGATTGAATCGGTTTCTACTTTTATAGAATCGTTAATTGAATTAACAATACTATCGTTTTGTGCATTTAATGAAACACAAAAAAGAAACATATAAGCAAACTTCTTAATGGAAAATTTTATAATGTGCAGCATTTTCGTTTTCTACTGTTAAATTATCATTTACAGACTGTATGAGTTGTATCCAATTATCGCCATCGTCTTCTTGGGTTACTATAACATTTTCAAAAATTGTTTTATAACCACAGGCTCTAGAAACGTATTCTTTTTGTGTGGCATAAGAAAATAATATCGTCACTTGGATCATTAGGTGTACCATTATCATCAATCTCATAATCTTTGTGAAGACTAAACTCTGTAACAGAAGTATCTGTTCTTAAAGGCAAGACAATAGAATCTGTGGTGACCATATTGTAATTTTCTAAAACTTCAGAATTTCCAACACCTTGTATTCTCATATTAAAGGCATTCTTATTGCTTTCTTGATTGGAGATATCGTATAATCTAATTATTAAGTGCGGAGTGGTAGGTGTGGCTTCTGGACAAATATCGTCGCGTTCACAATTAGATAGGACCAAAAAAAGTAAAAACAAACTTATTGCTTTCTTCATAGTAAAATTATCTTCGTTCCAAAAGTACAACATTTTCTACATGATGTGTCTGTGGAAACATATCTACAGGTTGAACTTTGGTTAGTTTATAAAAATCATTCATTAAAGTCAAATCTCTTGCTTGCGTTGCACTATTACAGCT